>NZ_FOJJ01000038.1 GCF_900111775.1 Desulfuromonas acetexigens
TTGGTGTACTTGAAATCGGCAAACAGGCGGTCAAGAAGTTCTTTTTCGATGGCCATTTGGGCTCCTCAGAGGGTGGGGGGCTGGTGTACCCCGGAATGGCCATTTACACAAACTAAATTACACCCTCCACAGGAATTGAGTGATGTATTGCTCTTGCTATGCTTGTTTTATTCTTCTTTAAAAAGCTATTTCTGGTTGTAATAAAGTCTGGTTCTCTTCTTGCTTCAACCCATTTCTTTACAATATTTATAAGTTCTTCACTCAAAAGGTGATCTATAAAGTCCACCCTGCAAACAACAGGAGCTAGGTTTAATTCGATATCTTCCATTTCGTCTGGGTCTTTTGAGAACAAGGCTTGCATCATTTGCATTGGATTTAATTTTGATACTATTTTGACGGATAGTGTGTGTCTTTGTGGTATGGCATAGGTCGGCCATTTTACAAAAAAGTCCCATTTAATGTTAATATGTTCAACTACATCTGGTATATTCCACTTATATTGCTCGAACTCTTTCCACGTACCAAACGAAACAGACCTATTTGCTTTGTATGAGATGGCAACATTCACCAGTGATACAGGAGTTTGATGCTGAGTGAGCTTTTGCTGAACTAGATCGTTTAATTCACTAATGTCGTTATTGTTAATAACTATTGGTCTTTTAAATAGCTTTGTGTTGCTGTCATGTTTACCTGCCGCTAAATATAATAATGACTTAAGTGTTTCTTTTGGCATAGACGAAATAATCTTGCCAATTTCTGGAATACCTTTATCGGCGCACACCTCGTTGTCATTTTTTAAAATTTCGGAATTAACAGTTTCGGTCATATTCTCTCCAAATTTTTAAGCTAACATTGGTGATATGTGGAAAAATTTCCACTTATTTCCTATAGACTGGACAATTTTCCGTATGTCGACATATTAAATCTGAAACATGGAAATTAAAGTCCGTTTTTATCACTTCGGTATTTTCCATATTTACTCATATTGGTGTCTAATGGTGGAAAACACCCCTTCATCTCAACCTAACCCTGACCTCAAGCTGAAAATTCATGCCCGCCCTGCGCTGAACGGCAAGAACAAGACCCTTGCCTTCGATCATGACGACGCCAAGGTGAAGGGGTCAAAATTCGCTCAGGCCATCCCCCCAAAAACAAAAAAGCCGCTTTCACCGGCAACTCACCGCTAAAAACGACTTATATAACCGCCTTCTCTGCCTGCCCGAACCCATCGGCCATCCTCCTGAAAATCACAACAAAAATAAAAAACTAATGTGACAACTTACCCCTGCCCCCTAGCCAAAGTCAAATCTTTTGCCCGTCAACGGCAAACCCGCACCCATCCCGTGCCGCGATATTCACATCTTCAACTCCCCTCCCCCACCCGAAATCCCGCCACCACCGCCTGTCCCAGGGCCAGGCCG
This sequence comes from Desulfuromonas acetexigens, assembly GCF_900111775.1. NCBI lineage: Bacteria > Pseudomonadati > Thermodesulfobacteriota > Desulfuromonadia > Desulfuromonadales > Trichloromonadaceae > Trichloromonas > Trichloromonas acetexigens. The sequence goes on from NZ_FOJJ01000038.1 coordinate 1,422, forward strand.
CCATCATTGGGCGGGACCAGGGAGTGGGTGAAGACTTCGAAGCCTTCGGCTTGCAGCAGGCGCGTTCCCCGTTCGACGAGATAGAGATTCTGGAAGACCCCGCCGGAAAGGACCACCCGGTTCAGGCCGGTGGCTTCGCGCAGGCGACGGGCGACGGCGGCCATCATCAGAGCCAGGCTGTTGTGGAAGCGGGCGCTGACGCGGCCGACGGCGACCCCGGCCAGAATCTCGCCGACCAGGGCGCGTACCAGCGGCGCCGGGTCGAAGATCAGTCCGCCCTCCCCGTCCTCCAAGTCAAAAGGATACTCCCCCTCGTCCGGCTCGATGGCCATTTCCAACTCCAGCGCCGCCTGTCCCTCGTAGCTGACCTTATCACGTAAACCGACCAGCGCCGCCACGGCATCGAAAAGTCGCCCGCAGCTGGAGGTCAGGGGCGCGTTGATCCCCCGTTCGATCATCTTCAGCAAAATCGTCCGTTCCCCGGCGGGGATCGCCTTGACTACCGGCAGCGGCGGCAGTTCCGCGCCGAAGGCCTGATGCAAATAGCTCAACGCCATGCGCGCCGGTTCCCGGGTGGCGGCGTCGCCGCCGGGCATGGGGACGTAGTGGAAATGACCGAGGCGCCGGTAGCCGCCATAGCCGCCGGCGAGGAACTCCCCGCCCCAGATGTGGCCGTCGGCGCCATAACCGATGCCGTCGAAGATCAGCCCGAGTACCTCACCGGTCAGCCCCTGTTCCGCCATGCAACTGGCAAGATGGGCATGGTGGTGCTGCACCGCGATCCGGCGCACGCCGGGCAGCGTTTCGGCATAGCGGCTGGAGTCGTAATCGGGGTGGAGATCGTGGGCGACAATTTGCGGATCGACTTCAAAGAGTTTCTTCAAGTGCTTGATTGTCCGCACGAAAGATTCATGGACTTCGAGATTCTTCAGATCGCCGATATGCTGGCTGAGATAGGCGCGATCCCCCTGGGTCAGGCAGACGGTGTTCTTCAATTCGGCGCCGACGGCGAGCACGCTCGCTTGCGCGACGGGGAGAAAAACGGCGCGGGGGACATAACCCCGGGAACGGCGCAGCATTAGGGGGCGACCGGCCATGACCCGGGCGATGCTGTCGTCGGCGCGGGTGTGAATGGCGCGGTTGTGGACGAGAAAGGCGTCGGCGATCCCCCCGAGCCGACTCCGGGCCTCGCCGTCCTCGAAGGCGATGGGCTCATCGGAAAGATTGGCGCTGGTCATCACCAGGGCGGGAAAGTCCCGCAGCAGCAGATGATGCAGGGGGGTGTAGGGGAGCATGAGGCCGAGATAGCGGTTGCGCGGGGCGATCAGCGGCGACAGGCCGTGGTCCGGACGGGCACGGAGCAGGACGATGGGCCGCTCCGGCCCTGCGAGCAGACGCCGTTCGGTCTCGTCGAACTCGGCCAGTTCCCTGGCGGCGGCCAGATCCCGGATCATGAGGGCGAAGGGTTTTTCGTCGCGGGCCTTACGCCGACGCAACTCGGCCACCGCCGCGCCGTTGTCGGCGTCCGCCGCCAGATGGTAGCCCCCCAAGCCCTTGACGGCGAGAATCCCGCCCCGCTTGAGCCGAGCCACCGCCTCAGCCAGGGGATCGCCCGCGATCGCTTGTCCGTCCCGATCGACCAGGGCCAGGCGCGGCCCGCAGACCGGGCAGGCGTTAGGCTGGGCGTGAAAGCGCCGGGAGGTCGGATCGCGATATTCTTCCAGACAATCGGGACAGAGGGGGAAATCGACCATGGTCGTGTTCGGCCGATCGTAGGGGATGGCGGTGACGATGGTGTAGCGGGGGCCGCAGTTGGTGCAGTTGATGAAGGGATAGAGGTAGCGGCGGTCGGCGGGGTCGAAGAGTTCCCGCAGGCAGTCGGCGCAGACGTGGGTATCGGGAGCGATCTGGGCGGTCTTTTCCTGGGTGGCGTCGCTGGCAAGAATGGAAAAACCGTTCTCGGCAATCGGCGGTAAGGCCGAAACCTCGAAGCGGGAGATCGCCGCCAGGGGGGGATGTTCGTCACGTAATCCGTCTAAAAAACGGGCCAGTGACTCCTTTTCCCCTTGCGCCTCGATCAGCACGCCGCGACTGTCGTTGCGGACCCAGCCGGTCAGCCCGCAACGCCGCGCCAGCTGATAGACGAAGGGGCGGAAACCGACCCCCTGGACAATCCCTTCGATACGAATCGACCTGCGTTCCATCGCCATCACTCCCCGGCCCTCGATCCCCGCTCCTGTTCCGCATTCATCACGGGTGCGGACGGCTGTCCGTCGCACCACTCTCACGAAATCCCCGGAGATTGTCAAGGTCGGCGAATTCCGAAAAACCGGCGCGCAAAAGGAAGCGGCACAATGAAATCCGCGGTTTCCGGGCTGGACACAAATGGGCGTTAATGGGAATAATGGAAGCGACTGATATTTTTCGATGGCTCGTCAAATCAAGGAGATCGGCATGACCTGGACCATGGTGGGGGGACTTCTCGGCGGGCTCGGGCTCTTTCTGCTCGGCATGCGCCTGATGACCGACGGCTTCAAGTACGCGGCGGGACGGGCCCTGCGCGGGATTCTCGAGCGCTCGACCCGCACGCCCCTGCGCGGACTCCTCTCCGGCGCCCTGATTACCGCCCTGGTGCAGGCGTCGGCGATGGTGACGGTGGCGACCATCGGTTTCGTCAACGCCGGGCTGATGAGCCTGCGCCAGGCCGTCACCGTGATCTACGGCACCAATATCGGCACGACCATGACCGGCTGGCTGGTGGCGGCGGTCGGTTTCGACTTCGACATCCAGAAACTGGCCCTGCCCGCCATCGGCATCGGCATGTTTCTGCGGGTCTTTCGCGGGGAATCCCGGGCCGGGCATCTCGGCGAGGCCCTGGCCGGTTTCGGCCTCTTCTTCAGCGGCCTCGACGTCCTCAAAGGCATCTTCGGCGATCTCGGGCAGAGCCTGCAATTCACCGCGCTTTCCGGGTACGGGCTCTTCTCCACGGCGGCCTTCGTCGGCGCGGGCTTTCTGCTCACCCTCCTCTTGCAATCGTCGAGCGCCGCCCTCGCCATCGTCCTCACCTCGGCGGCCGGCGGTGTGCTCGGCGTGACCGACGCCGCGGCGATGGTCATCGGCGCCAATGTCGGCACCACCATCACCGCCTTGCTGGTGGTCCTGGGGGCCACCAGCAGCGCCAAGCGGGTGGCGGCCGCGCATATCGCCTTCAATCTGATCACCGGGGTGGTGGCCTTCGCCACCCTCCCCCTGATTCTCAAGTTTCTTGATTTTCTCCAAAACTCCTTCGGCCTGGGCGCCGGGCCGGCGACCGAACTCGCCCTCTTCCACACCCTTTTCAACCTGCTCGGGGTGCTGCTGCTCTGGCCCCTGACCGGAACCCTGACGCGACTTCTCGAGACCCGATTTCTGGTGGGGGACGCCGACGAATCCCAGCCGAAATATCTCGACCGGACCCTGACCACGACCCCGGTACTCGCCCTGCACGCCCTCACCCGAGAACTGGCCCGCCTCGGGAAAATGACCCGGGACCTGGCCCGGGAGGCGATCAGCAGCGAGCGGGTGGCGACGCAAAGCTTCCAGCAGAAGAGTGAAACCGTCGACCGGCTGGGGGAAGCCATCGGCGACTACAGCAGTCGCATGCAGCAGAGCAATCTGCCGCCGATCCTGGCGGAAGTGCTGCCCAATGCCCTGCGCGTCTCCCGCTATTACAGTGAAATCGCCGAACTCTCCTTACTCGTCGGCCAGGCCCATCAGCAAGCCAAGGAACTGGAACATGCGGAAATCCAGACGGCGATCCATGCCTTCAACAGCCGGGTCGTGCGCCTGCTCTCCAGCATCGACGATTACACCCCCGAATATCCAACGGAAGTCTACGACGGCGAGATGAAAGAACTGCAGAGCGCCTACCAGAGCCTCAAGAGCCGCCTGCTACGCTCCGGCACCGAAGGGCGTCTGCCGGTGCGGCGTATCGTCGAGCAACTCGATACCGAAAGCAACATTCGCCGTCTCGCCGAACAAGCCGACAAAGCCGCCCGCTACCTGCAGACCCTGCTCGATTATCTGGAACAAAATGGGGCGGGAACGAAGGTGACGGAGAGCTCCGCCAAGGCATCCTGAAGAAAATTGCCGGGAGAGGATAAAAAACGCCCCGCTTCAAAGGAGGATTGAAACGGGGCCAAATAGCCCTCGGGGAAAGGGCGAAACTGTTGGGTGACGCGCTGCCCCAGGACCAGGATTAAAATGTCCCGGGGCACTTATCTCATTAGCAATAGCGATGCCAACCCTGATAAATCTTCTCAAAAACCTGACAATCAACTCTAAGTATTTATAATTAGGCGTTTAAATAAGATTTTCAAAAATCCTCCCAGCGACTACCACGCCCCCAAAAAAACGAAAGGTGGTCATTTTTGGCCACCTTTCGCACCCCATCGGGTAAATTTTAACCACTTTTGCCCTTCATCCCTCAATCGGGAGCGGCCAGCCGGTATTTTTCCAGTTTGTAGCGCAACGTCCCCCGCGCCACGTTGAGCAGCCGCGCCGTCTTCGCCACGTTGCCACCGGTGATGGTCAGGGCCTTGCCGATCAGCTCCCGCTCCAGGTTTTCCACCAACTTCTCCAGATCGATCCCCGCCGGCGGTATCTCCGAAGGAATCCCTTCGGCGCGACGCGGGGCATCCCCGAAAATCTCCTTGGGCAAGCCTTCGGGACGGATAACCTCGTCCTGGTACATGATGCAGATTCGTTCGACCAGATTGCGCAGCTCCCGCACATTCCCCGGCCAATGATAGCGCATCAGCAGGTCGAGAGCATCGCGGGAGACTTCGCGGATATTCTTGTGGAATTCGCGACTGAACCGCTTGAGGAAATGATCGAGCAGCGGCGGAATGTCCTCCCGCCGCTCACGCAACGGAGGCAAGTGGATAGGGAAGACGTTGAGCCGGTAGTAAAGATCCTCGCGAAATTCCCGGGCGGCGATGGCGCCCTTCAGGTCGCGGTTGGTGGCAGCCACCACCCGCGCGTCGATATCGATGTTGCGGGTCCCGCCGAGGCGGCGGATGCGGCGATCTTCCAGCACCCGCAGCAGCTTGACCTGCAGGCCCATATCCATTTCGCCGATCTCGTCGAGAAAGATCGTCCCCCCCGACGCCTCCTCGAAGAGCCCGATCTTGCGCGTCTTGGCATCGGTGAAGGCGCCGCGTTCGTGGCCGAAGAGCTCGGTTTCGAGAAGATTGAAGGGAAGCGAGCCGCAGTTGATCTCCACGAAGGGGCGTTCCTTGCGCCGGGAAAGATCGTGCACGGCCCGCGCCACCAGTTCCTTGCCGGTGCCGCTTTCGCCGGTGATGAGGACGGTGGCGGTCTCGTGCTTGGCCACCTCCCGCACCTGATGATAGACCTGGAGCATGGCCGGACTCGTCCCGATCATTTCCAGATCGGCGGGCGGGGCCTTGCTCTCCCGCCGCAGATGGCGTACCTCGCGACGCAGGCTGCGGGTCTCCAGCGCCAGCTTGACGATCAGGCGGATGGCGTCGGCCTTGAAGGGTTTTTTGATGTAGTCGTACGCCCCCATTTTCAACGCTTCGACGGCACTTTCCACGGTCCCGTAGCCGGTGATGATGATGACCAGCAGCTCGGGATCGATGTCGCGCAGGGCAGCCAGCACCTCCAGGCCGCTGCGAGGGCCGAGATTGAGATCGAGCAGCACCAGATCGACCTCAGCCTCGCTCACCTGGCGCAGCGCCTCATCCCCATCGGCAGCGGAGAGGGGACGATAGCCGTCCTCGGCGAGAATCCGTTCGAGATTTTCGCGGATAAAGGCTTCGTCGTCGACGATGAGAATTCTTTCCATGTAACCTCGCTTGGTGGAGCCGTAAAAAAGGAAAGCTGGAATTTAACCGGGGAACCCTGGCGAAGGCAACGGCAAAATGGCCAATTTTGGCCAGAAGAAAAATCAGCCCGCGTTATCTTCGGGGATCGGCAGAAAAAGGGTAAATTCGCTGCCGACCCTGGGAGTGCTCGCGACCGTGATGCGGCCACCGTGGTCGGCAAGGATATTTTGGGTGATGGAAAGTCCCAGGCCGGTGCCGCTCCCCTTGCCGGTATAGAAGGGCTCGAAAATCAGCGGCAACTGCTCGGCGGGAATCCCCGCGCCGCTGTCGCGAATCACGATGCGCACTTCACCGTCACTCCGGCTCGCGCGAACATCGAGCCGCCCGCCGTCAGGCATGGCGTCGAGAGCGTTGTTGAAGAGGTTGAGAAAGGCCTGCTTGAGCTTGTGAGCATCGAGGGGAAAGGTCGGCAGATCCTCGGGCAGCTCTTCGATCAGGCGGATGCCCTGGCGCTCGCAGGGTTTACGGATGAGAAAGAGGGTTTCCCGCAAGAGGCTGCCGACATTCGCCGGTTCCAGTCGCGGTTGCGGCGCCGCGGCGAAATCGAGCAGACCGTTGACCAACCCTTCGAGCCGTTCGATTTCACTCAGGGCGCGCCGGATCAGTTCCTGATCCGGCGGCCGGTTCAGCAGCCGGTCATGCAGGTCGTCGAGAAGCAGGCTGATACCGGTGAGGGGATTGCGCACCTCATGGGCGATCCCGGCGGAAAGCCGACCGAGGGAAGCCATGCGCTCCATGCGTGCCAGCTGCCGGCGCATCTCCACCCGCTCGGTGAGATCCTCGATCGTCAGAATTCGATCGGAGAAGCCCCCCGCCGCCAGGGGGACCAGGGCAAGGCGATAGACCCGCGGGCGACCGGAAACCTCCACATCAGCATAGTCGTGCCAGCGCTCGCCAGGCTGTTGCAGACCCGCGACCAGGGCCGTCCGCAGGCTTGGCCAGGCGGCCAGGACGTCGTCGAGGGCGCCCTCCGCATCCCGGCAGAGGCCGAGCAGCCGCGCCGCCGGTCCGTTGACAGAGGTGACCCGCCCGGCGCCGTCGAGGGTGAGCAGACCGATGTCGATCGTCTCGACCAGGGTCTCCTTGAAATCCCGCTCGCGCAGTATCTCCCGGCGGGAACGGTCGAGATCGTCGAGGGTGGCGAGCAGGTGCTGCTGCCGATCCTTGAGCTGCTCAGCCATACGGTTGAAGGAGACTGCCAGCTCGCCGACCTCGTCCCCGGCGGCGACCGGCACCTGGATATCCAGCTCCCCCCGGGCCATGCGCTGGGTGCCGTCGATCAGGGTCGACAGGGGGCGGGTAATCCCCCGGGAAAGAAGATAGGCGGCGGCCACGACCAGCAGGGCGGTGGCGAGAATCATCAGCGCCGCCTTGCCGACGAAACGGGTCATTTCGGCGCGGATCTGAGCCGAGGCGGAATGAGCCGCGGCATGGAAACGGCTGACTTCGGCGCCGATGGTCACGCCGCCGAAAATCCCTTTTTCGGCGAAGACGCCGTAGCCGAAACGGATCGGCGCGTAGGCCATGATCTTTTCCGAGCCGCCGATATTGGTGACGTCGGCGACCCCCGACTCCCCGCGCAACACCGCCGCCGCCACCACCGGATAGTTGGGATGGACGAAACCGGCATGAAAGAGGTTGAAGGGGATGATCCCCCGATCGACCAGGTCGGCGGGGGAATCCTCGGTGTAGGGAGGGACCGGCGCTCCCCCCTCGTCGAGACCGCGCAGATCCCAGTGTTTGGGATGGGCGATCATCCAGCCTTCGTCATCGAACATGAAGGCGTAATTGCCGCTGTCGTAGGAGGAGAAGACGGTGAAAAAGGGGGAATGGGGCAGAATGTGCTGGGTGAATTCCATCAGGTGGCGATGATCGAGGGAGAGAACCGCCACCCCGCGCAGGCGTCCCTCGTCGCCATAGACCGGCATGGCGAAGCGGATCACCCCCCGGTAGCGCTCCCCTTCCACCGCCGTTTCCGGCGTTGGCGCCCCCGCCAGCTGCCGCTGTTTTTCCAGATGCCGACCGGTGACCCGGGTGACATGCACGCCACCGGGCGGCAAGGTCCGGGCGCGAAGGAAATAGTCCTCGCTGCCGTAGGTCGTCCGCGCCGGATCGGAAATATCCCGAAGTTCCGCCGGCAAGCCGTTCGCCAGACGCAACAGTTCGCGGCCGTCGGCGGCGACCCAGGCGATTTCCGTATAGAGGGGCCGCTCTTCCCGGGCCTCGCCCGGATTCGCGTTGCTTCCCTGACGAAACCAGACGGGGCGCCGGTGATGGCGATAAAACTCCCGATAGACCTTTTCCTCAACGGGAAGCTGGGCGAGATCGCGGAGATCGGCGGTCACGTGCCGGAGAAAATCCTCCACTTCAGCGGCGACCATGCCCGCCCGAAGCTCCAGGGCCTCGGCAGCCTGCTGATCGAGAGCCCGGGTCGCGTGAGCGAGCAACTGGCTTTCCACGGAACGCAGGCTGCGGCTGGAAACGACGAGCAGCAGCAGGAGCGGCAAGAGGGAGAGCAGGCAGAAGGCCAGCAGGACTTTTTTGTGCAGGGAAAAGGAGGCGCGAGGCATGACCGGCATTATAGCAGGAGGCTGCCGCCGGCAGGGTCAAAAAGATCGGCCGGCGGCAATTCGGTCAGAAGGGAAAAGAGGGGTGAATTCAGCGGGATTCGGCGCGCAGCTCGCGGGAGTCGATGGCGAGCGGCAGCAGGCGCTGATGCTTGGCCAGCACCGCTTCGAGGGAGGGGGCATCGTTCATGATGACATCCCCCGGAGCGAAAACGGTACGGGCCACATGCGAGCCGTTGGCCCGCTGAAAAACCACCACCTCGTAGCGGCGCCCGCGAATATCGAGTTGCTCGGAATGAATCAGAGTGCCCGCGTCCATAATCCCCCCTCGGCAAGATGGTGTGTGCTCGGTTTGCCGGATTGCTGAAAAAACAATTAGCAAATCCCGAGCCAATCCATAAACCGCGAAAATCCGGGGGAATCCGCGCAAAAAAAGCCCCTCCGCAAGAAACGGAGAGGCCTTTTCACGTTGACATCCAAGCGATATGACCGACCAGCCGCTGACTATTTACGGCGGCTGACGGCGTAATCGGACAACTCCATCAGTGCGGTCTTGACCGGGCCGTCGGGGAAGACGGCGAGCTTGAGCTTGGCCCGCTCGACCAACTCCCGGGCGCGTTTCCGGGTATAGCCGATGCCGTCGTAGCGCTCGATCAGACCGACCACGTAGGCGAGATCCTCGTCACTGAGGGTTTCCAGTTCGACGATCTCAGTCAGACGTTCCCGCTCCTCTTCGCCACAGTGGCGCAGAGCATGAATCAGCGGCAGGGTCACCTTGCCCTCTTCGAGGTCGTGCCCCTTGGCCTTGCCGAACTCGGCCTGATCGGCCACATAGTCGAGGGCATCGTCCATGAACTGGAAGGCGATGCCGAGATCCATGCCGAAATCATGCAGCGCCTGTTCGCGCTCTTCGTCGACCTCGCCGAGCACACCGCCGACCTGACAGGCGGCGGCGATAAGGACGGCGGTCTTGTTGCGCACCACATCGATGTAGCTTTCCTCGCTGAGGTCGAGATCGCAGGTGCTGACGAGCTGCTGCACTTCCCCCTCGGCCATCATCGTCGTGGCGTCGGAGAGGGCCTGAAGGATTTTCAGGCTGCCGCCGCGTACCATGATGGAGAAGGACTTGGCGAAGAGGAAGTCACCGACCAGCACCGAGGCCTCGTTCCCCCAGACCGCGTTGGCCGAGGCGTTCCCCCGGCGTAGGACGGCGCTGTCGACCACGTCGTCGTGGAGCAGGGTGGCGGTGTGGATGAACTCGACCACGCTGGCCAAGCCGACATGCTTGTTCCCCTGGTAGCCGGCGAGCTTGGCGCAGAGCAGAAGAAGCATGGGGCGGATGCGTTTGCCGCCGCTGGAGAGGACATATTCGCCGACCTTGCGAATCAGCAATACTTCGGAAGTCAGGTCCTGTTTAAACTGGGCTTCGACCCCGAGCAGGTCGTCATGAAGAAGTTCCAGGGCTTTTTCCATAATCCGTCAATCATCCTCAAGTCTTGGTTAAATTCGCGCCATCTTAGGAAGCATCCCCCAACTTGTCAAAGGATTTTTCCCCGCTCGTAACGGGCAGGAGCAGGCCGAAGCGCGCCCCGCCGGCGGGAGAATCCGCGACGAAGAGGCTTCCCCCCTGCTCCTCCATCAGTTTCCGGCAGAGGGAAAGGCCGAGGCCGGTCCCCTCCCCCGAGCCCTTGGTGGAAAAGAAGGGATCGAAAATCCGCTCCCGCAACTCCAGGGGGACCCCGGGACCGCTGTCATCCACAGTCAGCGACACCTGTTCCTCGGCACGCTCCAGCGTCACCGCCACTTCCCCCGAACCGCCCATGGCCTGGGCAGCATTGAGCAGCAGATTGACCAGCACCTGCCGCAAGGGATCGGGCTCGGCGAAGACCTCCAGCGGTTCAGGCGGCGCCTGGATGCGAATCGGCACCTGGCGAAAGAGCTTCTGCGGACGCAAGGAAGCCGCCGTCGCTTCCGCCAGTTCGGCAAGGCGCAGCGATTCCCGCCGCACCGCACCGCCCCGGGCGAGACCGAGCAGGCCGCCGGTGATGCGCCGACAGCGCCGGCATTCGGCGATGATCGCCAGGACATCGTCGCGCCGAGGATCCGCTTCATCGAGATCGTCGAGCAAAAGTTCGGCATAGCCGAGAATGATCCCCACCGGATTGTCGATCTCGTGGGAAACCCCCGCCGCCAGCTGACCGATGGCCGCTAGGCGCTCGGAACGGATGAGCTGTTCCTGCACCTGGCGCAGGTTCTCGTTGGCCTCGATCAGTTCCCGGTTCTTGGCGGTGAGTTCATCGCGGCTCAGGGAGAGATTCTCGGCCATGTGGTTGAAGGCCCGGGCCAGCCCACCGATCTCATCACGGTTGGCGATCTGCAGACGGGTGTCGAGCTCCCCCCGGGCGACGGCCCGCGCCCCCTCGGTCAGGCTCTGGATCGGCTGGGAAACGCGCCGCGCCGCCAGAGCGACCAAGGGCAAGGATGCAAGAAGGGAGAGGCAGGCGATGCGGGCGAAGGAGGCGCGCATTTCGGCGAGGCGCGCGTCGACCGAGGCGTAGGTGAGCAGGTAGCGCACCGTCAGCACCTGCTCGCCCGTCGGCCCGAAGGCCGGCATCAGCAGTTCCAGGGCGCGCCCTTCGCCCCAGGGGAGGGTGCGCAGAAGCGGCTCGGCGCCGGGGGAAAATCCGCTCAAATCCTCAGGCGCCGGCGGCTCCGGCCAGGGATGATCTGCAAAAGGGCCGAAGCGGGGAGACTGGAAGAGCACCCGCCCGCCTGGAGAAATGAGGGTGAAGCCGATGAGATCGCGGTTGACGGCAAGAAATTCGACGACCTTGCCCTGGGCATCGTCCTGACCGGGCGCGAAAGAACCCCGGAAGAGTTTGAGCAGCTCGGGGGTGGCGAAGCGGACGAAGGCCCGGCTCTGGGCGTGCAGATGTTCCTCCCACTGACGCGCCTGGCTGCGTTCCAGAACGAGAAAGGTCATCAGCAGCACCAGGGTCAGGGTACCGCCGGTGTAAAGAAAGAGTTTTCGCCCGAGAGTGACCCGCATCGCCTTGACCGATTGCGCGCCGATTTCACCCGCGCCTCAGGCAAAGGGAGAAAACAGCTGCGCCTAAGAAAAATTTGCGCTAATCTGGGGAAACTTTCGGCGGCGCAGGGCCGCCGCGACTCAAATCTGCCAGGAGGTCACCGATGAAAGGATTCACCCTCTCCCTTTGCACCGCCCTGCTGCTCGCCATCCTCGCCTCGGCAACAGCGGCGTTGGCGGCGATTCCCGCCGAAGTCACCCTCGGCACGGCGCGCATGGGGGAAATCCATTTCGACCACAAACTGCATCAGAAGGTCGGCGAATGCGCCGTCTGCCACCACAAGGGGGTGGAACGGGGGGGCTGTCGCGACTGTCACGGGGTGGACACGGCGATTCCCAACATGAAGGAAGCCTCCCACGCCATGTGCCGGCACTGCCACAAGAGAATGGGCGCGCCCTTCGGCTGCAAGGACTGCCACGTCAAGTAAGTAGCATCGGGGCGGGGAGCGGCGCAGGCCGCCCCCGCTCCTGCCGTTTCAGCGCAGCAGCCGTGCCAGATAGAGAAAGGTACCCCCGACCGACAGGGACGCAAGCAGATTGCCGATCAGGTTGGTGATCTGGGAGATCTGGTAACGGGCGGGGTAGGCCTGCATCACCGCCGGCAGATCGAGGCGATAGACCTGGATATAGAGCTCCGAACCCTTCCACAGGAAGATGCAGACGAAGACCACGATAAAGGCGAGAAAACCCTTGCCGATGGGGCTGTCCTTGACGTTGAGATAGATCTTGCGGATCAGGTCGATGTTGATCAGGGAGAGAAAGACCCAGTTGGTGTTACCGACGATGCGGATGGTGCGCAGGGTATCGGCGTCGGGAGCCGGATTGATGAGGATAAAGACCTGGGAGGCGAAAATCACCGCCAGGGTGACGAGATAGACCTGGCCCTTGTTCCCTTCCAGCTCCAGTGTGCGCGAGAAGACGTAATATTCCTGAAAGCCATGGCTCATCACCAAAATGGCGATGGTGCTGATAATCAGGCCCATGGCCTCGACCTGGGGAATACCGGTGCCGGGGAGAAAGGGCATCGCCTTCGGCAGCAGTTCGCCAAAGAGGATCAGGAAGAAACCGACCGAAATACTCGTCCAGACCCGGGCGTTGCCGATGCTGAAATAGAAGGAAACCAGCCCGGCCACCAGCCAGAGAATCACCTGCAACCCGCTCAAATCCATCCCCAAACCTCCCGTCTTACCATAAGTTTTTCATCAGCCGCTTAGAGCTTTTCCTGTGCCGCCCGCCCCATTTCCTCGACCATCCCATTGACCTTGCCGTGCCCGGCGACCAGCCGCGCCGCCTTGCCCAGACGCTCGTAAAAAACGTTCAGGGCCGCCGTATCGAGAGCGCCGCTCAGGTTTTTCTCGAATTCCTTTTCTACCAGCGAGCCGCCGATCTTACCGAGATGGCGCACGGCGATCTCCCGCCAGGCGGCCAGCAGCTCATCCCGCGACTCGGCCTCGCGTGCGGCCGGGTCGACCGCTTCCGGCTCCGCGATTGGCGGCGCGGAAGGTGCGACCGGTTCCGGGGCGGGCCGGCGGGCCTCCAGAATCCGCTTCCAGAGTGCCGGCAGATCCGCCGAGGAAAGCAGGTCGGCGAGCATCCCCTCCCCGACCCCCTTGGTGGTCAGGACGTCGATCTTGGCTCCAGGCAGGCGCGCCACCGACATGGAGGTGTCGGCGGTCGTCTCAATGGCGGTGGAGCCGTCATGGAAGAAGCCCAGGGGATTGCCCTCCCGGTAGAAAATGAGCGCCACCCGGTCGCCGGTGTAGATGCGCAGGCAGCCGGTGATGGCCAACTCCTTGAGCCGCGTGAGCAGCAGCTTGATGTCGATGAGCTTGAGCTCCTGCCCCTTATAGAGCAGGTCACCGTGGAGCAGAGCATGCACGCTCAGGGCCAGTTCGGGGCTGAGGCGATAGACATCGAGTCGCCCTTGCCCTTCCAGGGACTGCTCGAAAATGGCGGCAATGGCGTCGTAAGCGATGAGCCGTTCCCGTCCGTCGTCGAGAAGGGAACTGATCAGGCGCCCCTGCTCGAAAATGATGACCCCGGTCGCCGTGGGAAAATCGAAGCGCAGATAGCCGGAGAACTTCCCCGCCTGCAGCTTTTCGAGGGCACCGGGAAGATTGATCTTCCCCGGATTGGCATTTTCCTTGACGGGATTGCCCTTGGGCAACAGAACCATGTCTTTTCCTCCCCGGAAAAAGGCTCGGGTGATATTTTCTGACAGGCAAGCCCTGCGGTTCGCCGCGTAAGCTCCAGCCGAACAAGGTTGCGTCAAGAAGACTCAGGCGCGGTCTCCTGCAACTCCTCCCAGCGGGCATAGAGGGCTTCGATCTCTTCTTTGAGCCGTGCGTGCTCCGCCGATGTCCGGCGCCAGTTCTCGCCGTCGCGGTAGAGTTCGGGATCGGCCATGCGCTCTTCCATTTCGTGCAGCAGCCCTTCCTGTGCCTCGATTTTCTCCTCAAGCTCGGCCAGCTCCTTCAGCCGGCGGCGCTCCTGGCGCTGGACCTCTTTGCGCTCTTCGTGACTGCGCTTGCGATCTTCCTTGTCGACACTTTCCGACGCCTCCGCCCCGGCCGCCGCTCCCAGCTCGACCCGCTGCCGGGAATGGCTGAGATCCCCCTGCCCGGTGCGCCAGCGCAGAAAATCCTCGTAGTTGCCGATGCAGGACTCGATCCGGCCGCCCTTCACCTCGACCACCCGGGTCGCCAGGCTGTCGACGAAATAGCGGTCGTGGGAGACGAAAACCAGGGTCCCCGAGTAGCCCTTCAGCGCCTGCAGCAGGACTTCCTTCGATTGCAGGTCGAGGTGGTTGGTCGGCTCGTCGAGCAGCAGCAGGTTGGCCGGACGCAACAGGAGAATAGCCAGGGCCAGGCGGTTGCGTTCGCCGCCGGAGAGGACCGCCACCTTCTTGTGCACCTCGTCGCCGCTGAAGAGAAAGGTGCCGAGGATGTCCCGCACCTTCGGCACCATCTCGAAGGGAGCGGCGCTGGTGATCTCCTCGATGACAGTTCGCCCGGGATCGAGCACCTTGGCTTGATCCTGAGCAAAATAGGCCAGATGCAGATTGTGCCCGGCCTCCCGCACCCCGCCCTTGGGCGCTTCATCCCCGGCGAGCAGGCGCATCAGGGTCGACTTGCCGGCGCCGTTGGCCCCGACCAGGGCGATGCGCTCCCCCTTCTCCACGCTCAGGTCAATGCCGTCAAGCACGGTCAGATCGCCGTAACGCTGGGTCACGCCCCGCAACTCCAGGGCGGTACGCCCGCCCTTGGGCGGTTCGGGAAATTTGAAGGCGATCTTCTTGCGCGCCGGCGGGATGTCGATGCGTTCGATCTTCTCCAGCTGCTTGACCCGGCTCTGCACCAGCGAGGCCTTGTTCGCCTGGTAACGGAAGCGGCTGATGAAGGCTTCGATCTTTTCGATCTCCTCATCCTGGCGGCGCTTGGCTTCCCTCAAGGCCGCCACCCGCGCCTCGCGCTCGACCAGATACTTGCTGTAATTGCCCGGATACTCGGTGAGTTTACCGTTCCAGACTTCGACGATACGGCCCACCACCTGATCGAGAAAGAAGCGATCGTGGGAGACCAGCACCACGGCGAAGGGGTAGCTGATGAGATAATCCTCCAGCCAGTCCCGGGCCGGCAGGTCGAGATGGTTGGTCGGTTCGTCGAGCAAGAGCAGGTTGGGCCGCTGCAACAGCAGCTTGGCCAGGGCGATGCGCATCTGCCAGCCGCCGGAGAACTGCTCGCAGGGTTTTTCCCAATCCCCTTCGGCGAAACCGAGACCGCGCAGCACCTTGGCGATTTCCGTCTCCATAGCGTAGCCGCCGCGCTGGCGGAAGGCCTCCTGCAGGGTCGCGTAACGGTCCATGTCGGCCGGCTCATGACGCACGGCGATCGCCTGCTCCAGTCCGCTCAGTTCCGTTTCCATGGCGAGCAGTTCGGCGAAGGCCTCGCGCACTTCGGCGAAGAGGGACCGGCCCCGGTGCTCGAGACCGTCCTGGGGGAGATAGCCGAAGGTCGTGCCCCGCGCCGTCTGCACCTCGCCGCCATCGGGACTGACCCGGCCGGCGAGCATCTTGAGCAGGGTCGTCTTGCCGGCGCCGTTCTCCCCGCAGAGACCGATGCGGTCGCCGGGACGGATATGCCAGTCAATGCCGGCGAAAATACGCCGGTCGGCAAAATCTTTAATGACATTTTTTAGCTGTAACATGGGGCTCTTTATAGCATAAGGATTGACGCCATAAAACCTTGAATTTTCTGGCTTGCCCTTTCACAGTTTCCCTCTGTTCAAAATCTCGGGGCTCTGTTATAGTTGCGACGATTTTACGGCAGCCATCCATCCTCGAACGGATGTCGAATCGGCCGCTGCGAACAACCGCCTCCATCGAGCGCCATGCTCTGGATATAGCGAACCCCTTATTGAGGGCTATGGGAGAGAGCGTCGGTTCCGCCCTTTTTCGCCGCAAGCGAAAAGCAAACGGAAACTGGCCATCCTCCGTATCCCCGGTTGCGACCCCGGTCGTTGCTGAACTCCCTGTTGCGATCCCTCCGCGGATGGATCAGAAGGAATTCCATGAGCAAAAAGATGCTGATTAACGCCTCCCACTCGGAGGAACACCGGGCGGCCATTGTCGAAGACGGCGCCCTGACCGAATTGGAAATCGAAGTCGTTGGCCGGGAACAGACCCGGGGCAATATCTACAAGGCGGTGGTGGTCCGGGTCGAAACCGGGCTGCAGGCCGCCTTTGTCGATTATGGGGCCGACCGTCTCGGCTTTCTGCAGATGGGGGAGATCCACCCCCTCTGCTACCGGCGCAGCGGAGCCGGTGCCGAAAGTAAGGGACGTCCACGCATCAACGACATCCTGCAACGGGGCCAGGAACTCCTCGTCCAGGTGGTCAAAGAAGAGCGCGGCACCAAGGGGGCGGCCCTGACCACCTACCTCTCCCTCCCCGGCCGCTATATGGTGCTGATGCCCGAGAGCGACACCAAGGGGGTCTCGCGCAAGATCGAGGAAGAATCCCAGCGCAAGAAGCTCAAGAGCTCCATGGCCTCCATGAATTTGCCCGAGAATATGGGCTACATCGTGCGCACCGCCGGGATCGGCCAGACCAAGGAAGAACTCAAGCGCGACTTCGACTACCTGTTGCGGGTCTACGACAATATCCAGGAACTGGCCCGGCGCTCCAAGGCTCCGGCGCTGGTCTACAAGGAATCGAACCTGGTCATCCGCATGATCCGCGACTACTTCAGCGCCGACATCGACGAGGTGCTGGTCGACGATGCCAAGGTTTTCCAGGAGGCCAAGGATTTTTTCCAGCAGGTGATGCCCGAATACGCCCGCCTAGTCAAACTCCACCAGGAAAAACGCCCGATCTTCTCCCGCTACCAGATCGAAGAACAGATCGAGACCATCAGCAAGAACAAAGTCCCCCTCCCCTCCGGCGGCTCCATCGTCATCGACAGCACCGAAGCGCTGGTGGCCATCGACGTCAACTCGGGGAAAATGGCTTCCGAGCAGGGGGTCGAAGCCACCGCCTACAAGACCAATCTCGAAGCCGCCGCCGAAGTCGGCCGGCAGCTGCGCCTGCGCGACCTGGGCGGTCTGATCGTCATCGACTTTATCGACATGCGCGATCGGAAACACATTCGCGACGTGGAAAAGTGCCTCAAAGAGGCGCTCAAAATGGATAAGGCGCGGGTCACCATCGGCCACATCAGCAGCCAGTTCAGCCTGCTGGAGATGAGCCGCCAGCGGATCAAGGCGACCCTCGCCGAAGGGGCCTTTCTCACCTGCCCACACTGCGAAGGGAGCGGCCGGATCAAGAGCACCGAGGCCCAAGCGGTGGCCTTCATGCGCAAACTGCAGACGGGGATCGCCAAGGGTCAGATCGGCTTGGCCGAAGGGGATGTGCCGATGGAAGTCGCCACCTACCTGCTCAACTCCCGGCGCGAGGAGCTGCTGCTCATGGAGCGCCAGCACAAACTCGCCATCGTCATCCGCGGCTGCAAGGATCTCAAACCGGGCCAGTTCGAGCTGACCTTTGCCAAACGGGAAAAGGAAGAGCAGGCGGCGGAATTTGTCGACGCGACCCTCTTCACCCGAGCGGCGGCAGAGGATTACGGACGTCCGACCACCGAAGAGGTGGAGGATCTGCCCGCCGAGGAGATGGAGACGGAAGCCGTCGCTGAAGCCGACAGCGAGGTGGAAGTTACCGAAGTTGCCGAAGGAAGCGAAGAGGCGCCGAAGAAAAAACGTAAGCGGCGCCGGCGCAAGAAAAAGAATGGCACGTCCGCCGAAACTCCGTCTGGCGATGAGACGGCGGAGGGTACGGACGATGAGGATGAAGAGGAAGAACTTCCCCCGGAAGTTCCCTCCGACCAGCCGCAAGAATCGACGGAAATCTCCGCCGAGGCGGCGGAAGGCCAAAATTCCGAATCACCCGTGCAAGAAGAAGCCAAACCCGCCAAGAAACGCCGTCGCCGTCGCAAGAAACCGGCTGGGGCCCCGACTTCCCCGTCTGAAACCGAAGGGTCGGATTCCGGCGATGCTCCGCCGATTTCGACGGACGCGACAGAGGAAAAAGTCGAGACCACTTTACCGATGGCCGCCCAATCGGAAATGCTCCAGCAGCCGGAACCCGGAACGACGGATGGGGCGCTGGAGACGGAAAGTACGCCCAAGAAAAGACCGACGCGCAGTCGGAGCCGCAAACCGGCCGGGCGGGCCACTTCTGCCCCGGAAACCCCTTCCCCCGCGGATGTCGGGACCGAAACCGGACCGAAACCTGAAGAGACCGCAGCGGCAGGGCCTGCGCCGATAGCGGCCGACCAAGAGCAAGCGCCCGTCGCCAAACCGGCCCGAAAACCCCGCGCCCCACGGAAGAAGGCAGCGGAACCGGCCACCGACGAAGCGGTCGCGAAAGATGAAGCCAAGACTGCGGAGGAAACAGAAAAACCCAAACCCAAAAGGGCGCCGCGCCCCCGAAAAGCCCCGGTGACAGCTCCCGAGATCGGGGAGCCCGAGGCGAAACCCCCACGCCGCGCCCCACGTAAGAAGGCGACGGAAACGCCCCCGGTCGATGAAACGACCAAGGACGCAACCTGATACACGGCAAAAGGCCGGAGCGACAAGCTCCGGCCTTTTGCATTCACGGGCACCAGCTTCCTGAACAAAAACCTATAGGAAGATCCCGGTCTCCTTGGCTTCGGCACTCTCCTTTGCCATCGTCTGGATGCGGGTTTCCACAGCGGCTCCATCGTAGGGATAAGCCCCGACCGGGCAATGACGGGTACATTGCTGACAGAGGATGCAGGAGTCGTCGATTACCGGGAAGGGATCGAGACGGATCGCCTCCACCGGGCAGATTTGCACACACTCCCCGCAGCGGGTGCAGATATTTTTATCCGCCGCGCGCAGCGGCTGCATCGCCTTGATCGCGGCCAGACTCTTGGCGGCGGATTGTGCTTTGAGCGCGGGGGGAAGATAGTCGAGCCGCTCCGCAGGCAGGATTTCCGTCCGGCCGCGCGCGATCTTGGTCAACACGCTCTCTACCAACGCCTCTATCCGGTTCAGATCCCCGGCGTTGGGCCGTCCGGCCGCCAGGGGCTGGAAGGACTGCCACAGGGAGGAATGCTCGGCCAGCACTTTGGCGGCGCCGAGAACGGCAAAGCCCGGTTCCGTAAGGCACGCCGCCATCTCGGGAAGGGCGAGGCCGCTGGTCACCGCCCCCCAGGTGACGAAGGGGACCGCGAAACCGCTGGTAGCGGGCAGGGAACGGACGAAATCTTCCACCAGCGGCACGGCATGGTCGCAATAGACGGGACTACCGAGCCACAGGCAGAAGGGTTGCGCGTCCGAGACGAACGACGCGGCCGGGTTTTGCCGCCGTGCCAGATCGAGCAGGCTCACCGATTGGCCCCGATCCCGCAGAAAATCCCCAATCGCCTCAGCGACTTGCCGGGTGGTTCCCGCCGGGGAAAAATAGACGATTCGATGTGTGATGGTCATGATCTTCCCTTTCCTTGAGATCTCTTGATCAGCGCTAGTCGCGAGGGGGCAGGTTTTTCTCGGCGCTCTTGAGAAAAACCGCCAGCGCCCCGTCGCCGCCGAACTGGCGCGGCGCCCTGCCCCACTCGGCAACGCGGGCGCGCCCCTCGCCGGCCAGATAGCCTTCGATGGCGGCGCGCAGCACCGGTTCGCTCTCGGAACGCAGTCCTTTGCCGGTGACGATCAGGAGCGTCTTGCGCCCGTGATAAGCAGCGTTGTCGAGAAAATGGCCCACTCGTTCCAGAGCCTCTTCCCGGCTCAAGCCGTGCAGGTCGAGGGTTGCCTCGGGCATCAGCTTACCCCGGGCGAGGAGTTTCATACGGCGCGGCGTGACGGTGGGGACGGCTTCGTCCTCCTCGGGAAACTGGTCGCTGAAAACCGCATCGAGTTGACCAAGGGCGGCGACGAAAAGGTCGGCGTCGCCGACCGGCGCCGAGGGCGGGTCTTCGACCGGGGGCATGGTTGGCCGGGGCGTTTCGCGCTCCTGGGCTTTCAGCTTACGGACCCCGATCCGCGCCATTTCTTCGGTGAAGGCGACCGGTTCCTCCGGCGCGACGGAGCGCGGTGAAGGGGCAGCTTTCGCCGGAGGGGATGGCTCCGGAGCGGAAACGCAAAACCCCTTCAAATCCTTGAAGGGGTTATTGCGCATTTGCGTCGTTTTTTCCGGTTTGCGGTCTTTTTTCTCTTTCACGCCTAACGCCTCTGAATTTTGCGCCGCCCCTGCATGGCCTTGGTCTGCTGCTTGATGAGGGTGCCCTGGCTTTCCAGGTGAAACTGGTACCAGAGATCGCCGAATTCCTGCATCTTCATCTTCTTGCCCGCCTTGAGCAGATCAAGGTTTTCCTGCAGGGTGTCGTTGCCACCGACCTTCTTGATCCCCTTTTCCATGACCGCGATGGCCCTGTCCTTCTGGCCGATCTTTTCCAGACAGTAGGCGTAGAGGTTCCAGATCATCGGTTCTTTGCGGCTGGCGGCGGTCGCCTTTTCGAAGGTATCCCGCATCTTTTCGGGCTTGTTACGCTTCATGTAGCAGATGCCGAGCATGCCCATAGCGACCCAATGGCGGACAAAGCCCTTTTGCAGGTAGTCGAAAGCCTCGTTGAAGTCCCGTTTGAGATAGAGGATGGTGCCGATCTGGGCATTGAGCTGCCCCTTGATGTAGAACTGCCACTTGGCGTACTTGAAACCGCCTTGCAGGGCCTTGACCGCCTTTTCCGCACGCCCGGCCTGCAGATCACGCTGGGCGCCCTCCATCAGGATGCCGATCTTCTTCATAATGAAGCGGGTCATCAGGAAATAGAGGAGGAAAAAGGTCACGATCGAGGCGGCGGCGGCGATCCAGGGTTCGACGCCGGCAAACAGAGTCAGTCCCAGATGCACCAGGACGGAAGCGAGCAGGGAAAGGGCGAGATTAAGCATTCTTCGGAGGGTCCTTTCGGGAAGCGTTGGCTTGCGCTGTCAAAGCCTGCGGAGTGTAGCAATCCGCCCCACAAAAGTCAAAGGGATATCCCGCGCGCTGCGGCCTTCAACGCGGCAGGCGGGGATGGCACACCAGCCGGTCGATGCCGAGGGCGGCGAGGTCGGCAGGGAGGGAATCGTGACGGAGAAACTGGGTGTTCCCCCCTTGCAGCAGGGGGATCGCCGTTTCGTCGCAGCTCAGGGTAAAGACCTCGCCGCAGGGGGCGGGGCAATCCGCTCCGCCGGGCTCCTCGCGAAAGGGGCAATGACGGCCGCTGGTGACCATGGCGTAGGGATGATGCAGGGAGGCGCGAAGGCCGGGCGGCAGCGGCGCCAGGCCTTGCAGAAGGTTATCCAGTTCGACCCGGTGGATGCCCAACTCCGCCAGCAGCGCGGCGCTCTCGCGGCCGTGCCAGCGGCTTTGGCGGAAATAGGCGCGCTGCTCGGCGGTCAGTTCCAGATCGAGGATGCGTGGCCCGCGCTTCTGACCGGAGAGGGCGCGACCAAGGATGATCGGGATGTCGGGGATCAGGGAGCGGGCAGGTTCCAGGGCGCCCCAGTCGGAGATGAGCAGTTCATCCCCGGCCTGCAGCCAGCGCGCCGCCGCCACCAGTAGCGATCGCAGGCGCGGCAGCACCGGCTCGATCAAAACCGGGGTGACTAAAGTGAAGGTGCGGCCGTCACTATGGGCGGCGCGGCAGGCCCGCTCGGCGGCTTCGGGCGTGGGGAGCAGCCAGGGACAGAACTCGGCGCCGAAGTAGATCCGGGCATAGCCCTCGGGGAGCGGTTCCTCGGGACGGGGAAGAAAAAATGCCCGCTCGGGATCAGCTGCGATTGCCATCGCGCACCAAAAGGGTCAGCTTGTCGCCCGGGCGCAGGATGTGATTCTTCGCCAACCGGTTCCAGCTCTGAATCCGCTCCGCCGAAACCGCAAATTTGCGGCCAATGGCCGACAGGGTATCCCCCGATTTGACCCGGTAGACGATCTTGCGCTCCCCCTTGACGGCGGCCGTCTTTTTCCCGGCGGCCTTGACCTTGGCCACCTTGAGAATCTGGCCGGGACGCAGGGTACTTTTGGCGGTCAAACCGTTCCAGGCCCGCAGTTCTTTCTCGCCGGTGCCGAAACGCCGGGAAATCGCCCACAGGGTATCCCCCTTGCGTATCTTGTAGGTTTTACTGGCCGTCGGCGTTGACTTCCTTTGGGCTTCGGCCGTCCCCGGCATGCCTGGATGCAGCGGCAGAAGAAGAACCGATCCCAGGGGGAGGATTCGGGGATTTTTCAGCTTATTGAGGGCGATCAGATCACCTTGCCGCAAATTGTAGCGACGGGCGATGGTGGAAAGCGTATCCCCCTTGGCAACCTGGTGGCGGTGATAATTGGCCCGGCGATCGGATGGAATCTGGGCATAGAGTTTCTCGAAGCGGGATTTGCTCCCGGCAGGGATGCGCAACTCGTAATCCTTCGCATGGGGCGGCGTACACCAACGCTTGAGTTCCGGGTTTAACGCCCGCAGTTCCTCGGTAGAAATCTCGCAGAGTTGCGCCGCCAGCTCGAGATCGGTCGCTTCGGGAAGACGCACGACGTCATAGGTGAAAGGCTCGGCTGCAGGAAGATCGGTGAAACCGTAGGCGGCGGGATCGCGGACGATAGTCAACACCGCCAACAACTTGGGAACATAGTTTCTCGTTTCGTCCCGCAGGGAAGAGTTGTCGCAGAGTTCCCAGAAATCCTCGGCACCGTTTTCGTCCATGGCCCGGGAAATCCGACCGCCGCCGGCGTTATAGGCGGCCACGGCCAGATACCAGTCGCCGTCGAAACGGTCGTAAAGCTCACTGAGAAAACGGGCCGCGGCCCGGGTCGATTTCTCGAAATCGCGCCGTTCATCCCGCCATTCGTCATTGTTCAGACCGTAAATCTCGGCGGTGCTTTGAATGAACTGCCAGGGACCGGCGGCATGGGCATGGCTGTAGGCGTGGGGATTGAATCCCGACTCGACCAGGGCGAGATAGGTCAGATCCTGGGGCAGGCCTTCCTCTTGGAAAATTCGGCGCATGAAGGGGATGTAGCGTTCGGCCCGGTGCAAGAGACGGGCGAAGACCTCCCGCCCTTCCCCGGTGTAATAGTCGATATAGGAACGCACCTGCTCGTTATCGACCAGGGGAAAATCGAAAATCAGTTCATCCTTGAGCAGGGTCAGCCCTTCGTGCCCCGCCCGGGGGGGAGCGTCGTCGGCCAGATGCAGATGTTCGAGGACATCCCCAACCTCATCGGGAGAAGGTTCCTGCGGTCGGGAAGGGCGAGGTTCGGCCAGGACCGAATAATTGGGGCGTCCGGGCACCTTGCGCGGCGGCTGAATCAGCTCGCTCTTGGCGGCGGCGGACTCCTCCGTCGCCGGGGGGGGTAAGGCCGTTTGCGGATTTTGCGTCCCCGGCAGACAGCCGGCCAACATCACAAGGAACAAAAACAGCAGGACAAATTTCATCGGTGGTTCTCCTCGAAGGGCGCGCTCCCGGCCGAAACCGGCGGCGCGCTTCTTCAATCGTCGTCAGGCCAGAAACGTCGCTGCAATTCGGCGAGCAGGCCGTCGAAAGTGCGGCGGTCCAGGGCGCTGACCGGCACGGCGTCGAAACGCCGGCACAGGGGAGCGACTTCCTCCGGCGGCACCTGATCGGTCTTGTTGAAGACCAGCAGCCGGGGAATGCGGTCCAGTTCGAGTTCGCCGAGAATCCGCTCCACCGCCTGGATATGATCCTCGAAGCGGGGGTTGGAAAGGTCGACGACATGCAGCAACAGATCGGCGTCCTCCAGTTCCTCCAAGGTGGCTTTGAAGGCACCGAGCAGGCTTTTCGGGAGTTTACGGATAAAACCGACGGTGTCGGTGATGATGACTTCCCGTTCCATGGGAAAACGCAGCCGGCGGGTGGAGGTGTCGAGGGTGGCGAAGAGCAGATCTTCGGTAAAGACTTTGCTTTGGGTGAGGGCGTTGAGCAGGGTCGACTTGCCGGCGTTGGTGTAGCCGACGATGGAAATGATGGGCACCTCGGCGCGGATGCGGCGCTGACGGCGTTGCAAGCGCCCCCGGGCGAGGTTGGCGAGCTGTTTTTCGAGGCGGGCAATGCGCTCGCGAATGCGCCGTCGGTCGATCTCCAGCTTGGTCTCGCCGGGACCGCGCCCGCCGATCCCCCCCATCAGCCGGGACATGGCGGTCCCCCGGCCGATCAGCCGGGGCATGATGTATTTGAGCTGGGCCAGCTCCACCTGCACCTTGCCGTCCAGGGTATGGGCGCGGCGGGCGAAGATGTCGAGAATCAGCTGGCTGCGGTCGATAACCTTGATTTCGGTGATGGCCGAGATGGATCGCACCTGCACCGGCGACAGATCCTGATCGAAAATCAGCACCGTCGCCCGCTGCTGCAGGGCGCGGATAATGACCTCCTTGACCTTCCCCTCCCCCATCAGGTACTTGGGGTTGAGCTGGCGGGGACGCTGCACCACCCGGTCGAGGACCACCACGTCAGCGGTGCGGGCGAGTTCGGCCAGTTCGTCGAGGGAATCCTCCGTCTCTTGGCGCGGCGCCAGGCTGACGGAGATGAGAATCGCCCGCTCGCGACCGTCGGAGAGATCGATGGTGTCGTCGACCTTGCGTTCCAGTTCCCCTTCGAGGGCGCGGGTGAAGGCGGCGAAATCGAGGTCGAGATCGTGGATCGACGGAACGCTCTCCACCTCGACAGTCTCGCCGCCGGTCACCGGCGGCAGCAGATGGGCATAATCGACCCGGCCGGGGAGACCGTCTTGGCCCACCGCCAGCGCGACCATGAGATCGAGGCGCAACAGCGCCAGGTCGGTGAGGTCATCCTGGGAGAGGGGTTCGCCTTTGAGGTGGGTATGAATGCAGCGCAGACCACGCAGGCCGCCGCGACCAAGGCCGTAGCCGGAGAGGTCGGGAATGACGATTTCGCGGTCATCGCCAACGATGACGTGTTGGATCTCCCCCTGGCGATCGATGATCACCCCGACCTGGCGGCGCAGGTCGAAGGCGCGCTCGGTCAGATAACGGGCGAGCTCGACGGAGATCACCTGGTCGACGGGAATGCGCCGCCGTTGGATGCGCTCCAGAGCCTGGATCTGCCCGGCCTTGAGGCCGGAGATATTGCCGTGAATCACCGCTCGCCTCGTATGGGCAAGGGCAGAAGGGCTTCAACGAAAAAGGGGCCTTTCCGGCCCCTTGCTCGAAGAATTTCAAAAAGGGGGGTCATGCGCCGGTAACGCTGAATCCGGCGTCGACGTAGTGGATTTCGCCGGTCACCCCGCTGGAGAGATCGGAGAGGAGATAGACGCTGGACTTGCCCACTTCTTCCTGGGTCACGCAGCGCTTGAGGGGGGCGCGGTCATCCATGAGTTTGAGCTTTTCACGGAAGTTGGCGATGCCGGAGGCGGCCAGAGTCTTGATCGGGCCGGCGGAGATGGCGTTGACGCGGATCTTTTTCTCGCCCAGTTCCACCGCCAGGTAACGGACCGAAGCTTCAAGCGCGGCCTTGGCCACACCCATGACGTTGTAATTGGGAATGGTGCGGACGGAGCCGAGATAGGTCAGGGTGACAATGCTCCCGCCCTCGGGCATGAGCGGAATGGCACAGCGGGTGACGGCGACCAGGGAATAGGCACTGATATCGAGGGCCAGCTGAAAACCGGCGCGGCTGGTCTGGCTGAAGCCGTGTTTGAGATCTTCACGATTGGCGAAGGCGACAGCATGCACGACGAAATCGACGGTGCCCCACTCCTTGCGCAGGGTTTCGAAGACCGACTCGATCTCGGCGTCGCTGCCAACGTCACAGGGGAGAACCAGGGTGGCGCCAAGGCTTTCCGCCAGGGGGCGAACCCGTTTTTCCAGCGCTTCATTCAAATAAGTAAAAGCCAGGGTAGCGCCTTGCGCCCTGAGCTGCTGTGCGATTCCCCAGGCGATGCTCATTTCGTTCGCCACACCAAAGACGATGCCGCGCTTGCCTTCCATCAAACCCATTGTCTGCATTCTCCTTCGTGATCGACCTCGTTTGAAGGCAATTCTTTAACAGATCATGTTCGATAAAGCAAGCACTTTGACCGCCCGCGCCAGCCCAGCTGAGAGAGGATTAATCATTCACCCGATTCGCCGTTGACAAAGCAAAAGGGAGAGAAGACAATTCCGCCGTCCTTTTGTTCCGGAGGAATTCCCCATGACCCTGACCACCATTTTCGGCATCGCCCTGGCCCTGGCCATGGACGCCTTCGCCGTCTCTCTGGCCGCCGGAGTAACCCTGGAGCGCATCACCGGCCGCCATCTCTTCCGCTTCGGCTTTCACTTCGGCCTCTTTCAGGGCATGATGCCGGTCATCGGCTGGCTGGCGGGGATCAGTGTGCAGCGCTGGATTGCCGACTACGACCACTGGATCGCCTTTGGCCTGCTCGCCTTCGTCGGCATCAAGATGATCCGCGAAGCCTTCGAGAAAGAGGATGAAGAGGCCGAGGCGAGCGACCCGACCCGCGGCCTGACCTTGGTCATGCTCTCC
Source organism: Desulfuromonas acetexigens (assembly GCF_900111775.1). Taxonomy (NCBI): domain Bacteria; kingdom Pseudomonadati; phylum Thermodesulfobacteriota; class Desulfuromonadia; order Desulfuromonadales; family Trichloromonadaceae; genus Trichloromonas; species Trichloromonas acetexigens. Next base: position 28,016 of record NZ_FOJJ01000038.1, read on the forward strand.
GTCGCCACCAGCATCGATGCCCTGGCGGTGGGGCTCTCCCTGGGGATGCTCGGGGTCGACGTCTGGCTGCCCGCCGCCGTCATCGGTCTGGTCTGCGGCGCCCTGACCGTCGCCGGCATGCTCCTGGGCGGCCGCATCGGCCGGATGTGGGGAAAACGGGTCGAAGTCCTCGGCGGCCTCGTCCTCTGCGCCATTGGCCTGAAGATCCTTCTCGAACATACCCTGGGACAATAGCTTTCCGGCATTTGGCGATAATTGGGTTGGGGAAAAAACGGAATTTACCGGAGAAATGGAGAATCCGCCGAATGCCGGTCGGCACGGAGAGTCCCTTTGGTCCCTGATTAACTCCAATATTCGGCATATCGCGCTTTTCGGAATATTTGTTGCTTAATCCAGGTTGACAGCGACGATTTTGCCGCGCCTATTTCGGCCCAAAGACCTGCCTGATCGACCGTTTCTCATAAGGATTCCATGCCCATCGGATTTCCACGACATCCGTTGATCCTTCTCCTGCTGCTGCCGGCTCTCTTCCTTTTCGCCTTTCCCGGGGAGGTTGCGGCGCAACCGGAGACGGATCGACGCAAGGAGATGTTGATCCTCCACTCCTACCATCCGGGCCTCCCCTGGACCGACGGGGTCATGGCCGGCATGCAGGAAATCCTCGACCAGCCTCCCGAAACCATCCACTACCATGTGGAATATCTCGACACCATGCGTCATCCGGACCCGGAGTATTTCGCCCACGTCCTCGACGCCATCCTCCACTACAAGTTGGAAAAACGTTTTTTCGATCTGGTCATGGTCTCGGATAACGAGGCCCTGAATTTCGTTCTGGAACATCGTCAGGCGCTTTTTTCCGATACGCCGGTCGTCTTCTGCGGCGTCCCCGAGTCGACCGAGGAGTTGAACAGATCGCTTCCGATGCTCACCGGCATCCTCGAACAGCCCGATTATCGCGGGTTGTTGCGCCAGGCCCTGGAGCTCAATCCCCGCACCCGGGAATTCATCGTCATCGGCAGCACCCGGGATATTTCCGGCCGTCTCGATCGGGAGGCGCTGCAGGAAGCCGCCAAGGAATTTTCCGTCCGAACCTATTTCACCTACTGGGACGATCTCCCCGCTGCGGAACTGGAGACGCGTCTGCGCCAGCTGCAACCGGGGCATGTGGTGATTGTCAATGGCCTGATCGCCGATGGGCAGGGACAACCGCTCCTGCTTCCGGAACAGGAAAAGCTCTTTCGCGAAGCCTGCCCGGTCCCTCTCTTCAGCCATCAGGAGGCGCTGCTCGGCCGGGGAAGTATCGGCGGTCCGGTCGTCAACGCCCGCCAGCAGGGGCATCTGGCGGCGGAGTTGGCGCTGCGCATCCTCCACGGGGAGGTCGTGAGCGATCTGCCACCGCAAATGCCGTCCCTATCCCCTCCGGCCTTTGACTACCAGCGCCTCAACGCCTTCCGCCTGCCCCTGGAGGTTTTGCCGGAGGGGCATCGCCTGATCAACCAGCCCTTGAGTTTCTACCGCCTGACCCATCAGCAGGCCGGGATTCTCATTGCGGTTCTGGGCGGCTCGTTGACGGTGACGCTCCTTTTGACCAGCAACACCCTCAAACGCAAAAAGGCCGAAGCGCGCCTGCGGGAGAGCGAACAGAACTACAAGCAGCTTTCCCAGCAGTTCCAGATCATTCTCGAAGGGATTCCCGACGGCCTGACCCTGATCTCCAAGGACATGAAGGTGATCTGGTCCAACCAGGGGACCGGGAGCTATTTCAACCGCATGCTCGGCTCGGTGCCGGGGGAATACTGCTGCAAAATGCTCTACAACCGCGCCGAGCTCTGCAAAAACTGCCCGGCGATTCAGGCCTTCGCCAGCGGCCGGAACGAGGAAGCGACCATCACCACCCTCGACGGGCAGATCCTCGAAGTGAAAGCTTTTCCCATTCTTGACGGCACCGGCGAGATCCTCAACGTCATCATGCACGCCACCGACATCACGGAAAAAACCCGGCTGCGGGAAGAGGCGCTGCGCAACAGCCGGCTCGCCTCCCTGGGGGAACTGGCCGCCGGCGTCGCCCACGAAATCAACAATCCCAACGGGCTGATTCTGTTCAACAGCGACCTGGTGCGCAGCAGTTGGCAAGCGGCGGAACCGATCCTCCAAGCTCACTACCAGACTCAGGGGGATTTTCCCTTGGGCGGGCTCAATTACTCGGAAATGCAAACTGAAATCCCCCAACTGCTCAACGAGATGGTCGAGGGGGCCCAGCGCATCCGGCGCATCGTCGATGACCTCAAGGATTTTGTCCGCCAGGACGGCACGGACCTCAAAGCTCGAGTCGATCTGAACGAGGTGGCGCGCACCGCCGTGCGTCTGATCAAAAATCCGATCAAAAAGGCGACGGATCATTTTGAGCTCGTCTGCGCCGAGCCCCTACCCTATTTCATCGGCAGCTTTCAGCGCATCGAACAGGTGGCGGTGAATCTCATCATGAACGCCTGCCAGGCCTTGCCGGGGCGGGAGCAGGGGATTCGCGTCGAAACCCGTTTCGATGAAAGCGGCAATCGTTTACAATTAGTGGTGCGCGATCAGGGGGTGGGGATCGCGATCCGGGATCTGCCCCACATCAGCGAACCTTTCTTCACCACCAAGCGCGAGCACGGCGGCACCGGCCTGGGGCTTTCCGTCGCCGCGCGTATCGTCGCGGAACATCGCGGCACCCTGGAATTCCAGAGCACCCCGGGGGTCGGCACCACGGCCATTCTGTCCCTGCCGGCCTTGAGCGAAGGAGAGAGTCATGACTGAAGCCCTTTACCCCGAATTGCCGATCCTTCTGGTCGACGATGAAGAGGCCTGGCTGCGCTCATTGGCCCTGACCCTGCGCGGCGCTCTCGGCATCAACAACCTGATCCGTTGCTCCGAAAGCCGCAAGGTCATGGAGATTCTTTCTGAGCAGGATATCGGGATGGTCCTCCTCGACCTGACCATGCCCTATCTTTCCGGCGAGGATCTGCTGCAGATGATCGGCCAGGAGTATCCTGAGATTCCGGTCATCATCCTCAGCGGCCTCAACCAGCTGGAGACCGCCGTGCGCTGCATGCAGCTCGGCGCCGTCGACTATTACGTCAAAACCGAGGAAAAAGAACGCCTCATCGGCGGTATCCAGCGGGCGATGGCCGCCCGCTCCCTGCGGCAGGAGAACCGCCGCCTGAAGAAACAGGTCCTTGACGGCGAACTGGAACACCCCGAAATCTTTGCCACCATCCATACCACCAGCCGCAAAATGCAGTCACTCTTCCAATACATCGAGGCGGTGGCGACGAGCAGTGAACCGATCTTGATCACCGGGGAGAGCGGCGTCGGCAAAGAACTCATCGCCAAGGCCATCCACCAGCTCGCCCGTCCCCAGGCTCCCTGGGTCGCGGTCAACGTCGCCGGCCTCGACGACAACCATTTTTCCGATACCCTCTTCGGCCATACCCGGGGCGCCTTCACCGGCGCCGACCGGGAACGCCGGGGGATGATCGAAGAGGCCACCGGCGGCACCCTCTTTCTCGATGAAATCGGCGATCTCAGCCTCGTTTCTCAGGTCAAGCTGCTGCGCCTGCTGCAAGAGGGGGAATACTTTCATCTCGGCAGCGACGTTCCCTGCAAGGCCCGCGCGTCCTTCGTGCTGGCTACCAACGTCGACCTGGAAGCGCTGCAGAACAAAGGGGCTTTCCGCCGGGATCTCTACTACCGGCTGAAAGCCCACCATGTGCACATCCCTTCCCTGCGCGAGCGCCTCGAGGATCTGCCGGTGCTGCTCGACGCCTTTTTCGATGAGGCGGCGCGCACTCTGAACAAGAAGAAGCCGGCCGTCCCCCATGGCCTCGCCGAGCTCCTTTCGACCTACGCTTTCCCCGGCAACGTGCGGGAACTGCGGGCGATGGTCTTCAACGCCCTGAGCCTGCACAAATCCCACAAACTCTCTTTCGACTACTTCAAGCAGGCCATCGGCTTCGGTCAGACCGACGCCCCGCCTCAGCCCGAATCAACTGCACCGGAAGAAGAGACCGGGGTTGCCTTCCCCAACCGACTACCGACCCTGGATGAACTGGGGGAACTGGTGGTCACCGAAGCCATGCGTCGGGCGAAAGGTAACCAGACCCTGGCCGCGAGCTTTCTCGGCATCACCCGCCAGGGTCTGAGCAAACGGCTGAAAAAGCTGCAGGTTCCGGAAGAATCCTAAGAACAAACGGCGTGGCATTGGCCCACGACGGTTGTGATTCCCCGGTTTTCCGCGATACTTTAAGCTCACGCCCACAACCGGAGTTGCCATGCCCACCCGCCCCCTGCGCCGCATTCTGTTCCTGCAATCGACCCTGGTGGCGGTTCTCCCCTTCCTCATTGCCGCGATTTTGGTCATCGCCTGGCTCTTCCCCCAGATCGACCGGGAAATCCTCGCCCGCCAGACCGAGCTCGGCCGCTCCGTCGCCGCCCAGGTCGACGACTATCTCAACTTCCCCATGCACCACGCCGAAGGGACGATTGAGCTGATCCTGGGAAAACATGACGGCTGGCCCGATCTGCAGCATGTGCTGGAGGCGCATCTGGTCATTCCCGAGTCCCTTCAGGCCCTGTACATCGCCGATCCGCAAGGAAAGATTCTGGCGACGGGGCTGCGCGACGATGATCCGGCAAAACAGCGCAAATTGAGCAGTCTCGATCTCTCCACCGCTCCCCTGGTCCGGGATGCCAACAGCCGCGGCCATGCCTGCTGGTCCGACACCTTCGTCTCCCCCCTTTCGGGAAAACTCGCGGTCGCCTTTGCCCTCCCCGGCGAAAAGACCATGGTGATCGGTGAAGTCGACCTCAGCCGCACCACCCAATTCTTGAAACGAATCGCCCTCGACCCCGAACAAGTGATTTTTATCATCGACGATCAGGGCCGGGTCGCCGCCGACCAGGACGGCCGCTACACCGCACGACAACTCGATCTCTCTGACATTCCCCTGGTCGAAAACGCGCTGACTTCATCTCGACACGGACATGGTGAGTTCAATTTCGAAGGGCGCGCCATGATCGGCAGCTTGACTCAGATCCAGGCTCTCGACTGGCATGTGCTGGTGGCGCAACCAGTGGCTCAGGTCTACCAGAGCGTCTGGACCTCGCTGCGAATTACCCTGGCAAGCCTCGCCGGTGCCCTGGCCTTTGCCGTGGCGATCGCCTTCTACATGAGCCGGCGCTCGGCCCGGATCTTCGAAAAACTCACGGAACACGCCCGCGGCCTCGCCGCCAATCAGCTTCTGCCCGCTTGGCCCGGCGCCGATATCGAGGAATTCCAGGAACTGGCGGGCAATCTGCAAAGCATGTCGGAAGCGATACGGGAACGCCAGCAGCGCCTCTCAACGTTGCTCAGCAACCTGCCGGGCATGGCTTACCGCTGCCAGGCCGATGGAGCCCGGTCGCTACTCTTTGCCAGCGAAGGCTGCCTGGAACTGACCGGGCTCAATTATCGGGATCTGCTGGAATCCTCCGCCCCCGGATTGAACGCTCTGATCACCGAGCCGGAGCGAGAAGCGGTGCGATCCGAAATCGAAATCTGCCTGCGGGATAAGCGCCCTTTTCAGCTCGTCTACCCCCTGCGCCATACTGACGGTAGCTGGCGCTGGGGATCGGATCACGGCCGCGGCATCTGGGATGAGAACGGGCAACTTCTCTACATCGAAGGGCTGATCACCGACATCAGCGCCCGGCGTCTCGCCGAAGAGGCCCTGAAAGAAGCCCTGAGCGAAACCCAGGAAACCAAAGACCGCCTCGAACTGATCCTGCGTTCGGTAGCGGACGCGCTGATCTTTACCGATATGGATGGGCGCATCGTGCTGCTGAGCACCTCGGCGGAGAGTTTTCTGGGCCTCGCCCAGACCCAGGCACGGGGATGCCGGCTCAGCGAACTGGTGGGCAATCCCGCTCTGGACGAACACCTCGGCCTGCTCCTCGAATATCACCATCAGACCGCCCAGAACGAATGTGAATTCGCCGCCGATTCCACGGGCAAGGGCCGGACCTTCCAGGTCAGTTCCACCCTGGTGAAAAGCCGCGAAGGGTTGGCCGACGGCGTCATCACGTTGCTCCACGACGTCAGCCGCGAACGGGAACTCGATCGCATGAAGAGCGAGTTCATCTCCACCGCCGCCCACGAGCTGCGCACCCCCTTGACGGTGGTCCTCGGCTTTTCCGAACTGCTCGAACGGGAAACGGGGCTGGACCCGAAGCACCGGGAATACCTGGAGATCATTGTGGAAAAGGCCTGGACCCTGCAACGCCTCATCGACGATCTGCTCGATCTCGGTCGGGTCGACACGGGGAAGCTGGTCCACCTGGAAAAAGAGCACTGCGATCTCCGCGCGGTGCTGACCCGGGTGCTTGGCGATTTCCAACTGACCTGCCCCAATCACCGCTTCGAGTCATCCCTTCCGGACCATCCCGTCGAACTTCTCGCCGACCCCTTGCGTCTGACCCAGGTGATGGAAAACCTCCTCGGCAACGCCGTCAAATTCTCGAAGCCGGAAAGTCTGGTCCGCGTCGCCTGCGAAACCCACACCGGCACCGTCCAAGTCACCGTCGAGGATCAGGGGATGGGGATATCCCCCGAAGAAACGGAGCGCGTCTTTGAAAAATTCTACCGGGTGGACGCCTCTTCCACCGGCAAACCCGGATTGGGACTGGGACTGCCTTTGGTCAAGAACATCATTGAGGCACACGGGGGGGAGATTCGCGTGGAAAGCGCCCCGGGTCAGGGCACCCGAATGATCTTCCAGTTGCCCCTGGCTGAACCGGAGACGATCTTTGCTTGATCGACCCCGGGATATCCGGTAAAGTCGGGCTTTCATTTTTTATGAAGGAGAGCTGCAATGGAACGAATGATGAGTAGAAAAGCCTGGACGGCTTGGGGGATGGGGTTCTTTCTGCTGCTGACGGGGTGTCAGACCGCCTATTTTTCGGCGATGGAAAAGATCGGCTACCACAAGCGGGATATTCTCGTCAGCCGGGTCGAGGAGGCGCGAACCTCGCAGCAGGAGGCGAAGGAACAGTTCCAGACGGCGTTACAGAAATTCACCGAACTGACCGGGTTCAAAGGCGGGTCGTTGGAGGACAAATACCAGAAACTCAACAGCGAATACGAAAACAGCAAGGCCCGGGCCGAAGCGGTGCGCAACCGCATCGCCGCCGTCGAAGATGTGGCCGAAGCTCTCTTCGCCGAGTGGAAGAACGAAATCGGCCAGTACAGCAACGCCGGCCTGCGTCAGTCGAGCCAGCGTAAGTTCGATGAAACCCGGCAGCATTACAGTCGCCTGATCGCCGCCATGAAGAAGGCGGAAAGCAAGATCCCACCGGTTCTGACCGCTTTCAACGATCAGGTTCTCTATCTCAAACACAACCTCAACGCCCAGGCCATCGCCGCCCTGCGCGACGAACTGGCCACCGTTGAAACAGACATCGGCGCCCTGATCCGCGACATGGAATCCTCCATCCGCGAAGCCGATAGTTTTCTTGACGCCATGGCCCGCGAATAGTCCTACCCTTCCCGTCCCGGGCGCCCTCCTGTCGGTTTGGGCAGGGCGCCCCCGCGCTGCACCAGGTCATTGAAGAAGTGGGGATCCTGGCAGTATTGCATCGCCGCCTCTACCGCCACCTTCTGTTCCCGCACCAACTGCGCCAGACTCACATCCAGTGAACAGAACTCATCCATACTCTGCTGCATCAGACTGCGGATCTGGTTTTCCTTGCGCTCCTTGATCAGATTTTTGGTGCGCGGGGTGTTCTCCAGTTTCTCGAAAGCCAGCACCCGCCCCTTACCGTCCTTGCTCGCCACCAGCCGCTGATTGAGAATGCAGACGAAGTTGTCCGCCAGCTGGATGCGCACCTGATGCTGCTGCTCCGGCGGGAAGACGTCGATGATGCGGTTGACCGCCATCACCGCGTTGTTGGCGTGCATGCAGCTGATCACCAGATGGCCGCTGTCCGCCGCCTGCAGGGCAATGGAAAAGCTTTCAGCGTCGCGCATCTCGCCGATGACGATGACGTCCGGCGCCTCGCGGAATATCCGCCGCAGCCCCTCCTGAAAAGACTCGGTGTCAACCCCGACCTCCCGCTGGTTGACGTTGCTCGATTTGTGGGTGTGCAGGTATTCGATGGGGTCTTCGATGGTGACGATGTTCTTCTTCTGCCGGGCATTGATGATGTCGAGCAGTGCCGCCAAGGTCGTCGTCTTGCCGTGGCCGGTGGGGCCGGTGATGAGGATCAGTCCCTGGGTTCTCAGGGCGAAATTCTCGAAGGACTGGGGCAGACCGAGAGTTGCCAGGCTGGGAATCTCTTCGACGATATGCCTGATCGCCAGGGAAATAGTCTTGCGCTGGCGGTAGGCGTTGACCCGGAAGCGTCCCCACTCGGGGAGGGAATAGGCGAAGTCCGCCTCCTGGGTCTGAAGAAACTGGTCCCACTGGAAATCGGTCATCATCCCCCGGGCGTAATCATGCACCGCCTGGGGCGTCAGCACCGGCAACGGCAGACGCACCAGCTCGTTGTTGAGTTTGAGGCTCGGCGCCACGCCGGCGACCAGCAACAGATCGGAAGCGTGGTTGACCACCATCTTGCCGAAAAGATCGCGCACGTCGGGAAGGACCGTCTCCTTCGGTTTGGCGACGCAGGCCCGGGCGATCTCGGCACCGGGGATCGTCCGTCCCGGCCGCTCACCGAGGTTCTCGATCAGCCCGAGGGCGGCACTCATCTGGAAAGAAGGCACCACCAACGGTCGAATCGACTGGCCGAGGATGAATTGCAGCTCGCCGAGGGTCTGGATATCTCCCGGATTGGCCATGGCCATAGCGATTTTGCGATCCTTGGCGGCCACCGGAATCACCTGATGCTTTTTCATCGTCTCCAAGGGCAGCAGAGCGAGCAGGGCGGACTGGAGATCGATCCGCTCCAGATTGAGCCCTTCGACCCCGGATTGCATGGCCAGGGCCTTGACCAGTTCATCGACACTCAGATAACCCAGTTCGACCAAGGTCGAGCCGAGCTTGTGCCCTTCGAAGCCCTGCTGACGCCGGGCGTTTTCCAGCTGTTCCGGGGTCACGAAACGATGCACCAGCAGCAGTTCCCCCAAGCGCAGGGTGCGCCGACTTTTGTTTTCCTGGGTCATGTCCATCTCCTTGCCGGTACGGCCGGCGCTCAATCCGCAATTACCGGGGGAGCTGTCCCCCCCGCTCTCGGTGCCTTTTGCCCTCGGGCCATCAGGTCTGCGGCAAGCCCTTCTCCCGCAATAGTTCCAGCACCTGGCTCGACCGTGGCCGTTCCAGATGACGAACCTCGCCGCCGAAGGCCCGAGCCAACCGAGCCATCTCCTGCTGGCGGGGATCGGGCGAACGGCTGTCGATGACCAGGGCAGGGATTCCCTCGCCACTCATGCGCGCGGCGATATCGAGCACTTCCTCCATGACCTTGCGCCCCGCCTCCAGGGGGACATTCGCTTCGCCGTCGGAAATAACCACGAGCAAGGGGCGCGCCCCGGGATAGCGGGCCCGCTCACGGCGAATGAGCCGCCAGGCGCTCCAGAGACCGTCAGCCAGGGGCGTGGCGCCGCCGACCGGCAGGCGCCGCAAGCGCTCCCGCGCCAGGGCGATACTGCGGGTCGGCGGCAGCAGCACCTCGGAACGCTCCCCGTGAAAAGCGACCAGCGCCACCCGGCAGCGCTCGACATAGGCCGCGCGCAAAAGGGCCAGCACCGCCCCCTTGGCCGCCGCCATGCGCGCCACCGCCCCCTCCCCCATCGATTCGGAGGCATCGACGAGAAAGACGATCAGCGGATAGCGCCAGCGGCGGCGGATTTTCTTGTGCAGATCGGCGCCAAGGATTTGCCCGGGGCCCGCGCCCCGTCGGGCCGCCGCCCGCAGGCTCGCTTCCAGCGCCACTTCGAATCCCCGTTCGCCGGAGCGCGCCGGCCGCACCGCCGTCACCGGCCCGGCCGCTTCCTGCCCCCGCCGCCGCAGCCGGGGAGGCAGACGGCGCGGACTGAGTTCGAGATCGCCCAGATCGATGCGATCATCGGCCTCTATGTAGGTTTCCGGGCTTTTTTTTTCAGGAAGGCGAAAAGGATGCTACCTGCCGCCATCGATCCGGGGACTTCCATGGAATCGGTCATTTCGTCCAGAACTTCAGGGACTTCAGCTTCCGTCTCGGCCGTGCCGGGGGGCTCCTCACCGGCGATCAGGCGACCGATGACCCCGTCCAGACGCTCATCGAGATTGGCGTCGCTATCGAGGGGCGAACGGGCCATGCGGTGGGGGAGTGCCAGCCGCGCCGCTTCGGCCACCTCCGTCGCCGTCACCGCCGTCTTTTCAAGGAGCGCCGCCAGCGCCCGCGCCCCTTTGATGATGGCCAGATCGGCCCGATGCCCCTGGGCACCGACCTCGATCGCCAGGCGCACGACCAGATCGAGCATCGCCTCGGGCACGGCGACGGCGGACAAGCGCTCACGGGCCAGGACGACCTGGTCGGCGAGCAGGCGCTCTTCGGGCTCCCAGCGCCGATGAAAAGCGGCGGCATCGGCTTCAAAAGCGAGGCGCCGGGCGACGATCTCGCGACGGGCGGCCGTGTCTTCCAGCCCCTGGGCGCCGACGCAGAGGCCGAAACGGTCGAGAAACTGGGGACGCAACTCCCCCTCTTCGGGATTCATGGTGCCGACGAGCATGAAGCGGGCCGGATGCTGATAACGCAGCCCTTCCCGTTCAACCAGGTTGATCCCCGAGGCGGCGGCATCGAGGAGCAGATCGACGAGATGGTCGGCGAGAAGATTGACCTCGTCCACATAAAGGATCCCCCGGTTGGCGGCGGCGAGCAGGCCCGGCTCGAAACGGCGCTCGCCGGTCTTCAACGCCTGCTCCAGATGCAGGGAGCCGACCACCCGGTCCTCGGTCGCCGACAGGGGGAGATTAACCACCGGCATCGGCCGGCGCAGGCGGGGCAGAGACTCCCCCCGGGCCATGCGCTCGGCGCATTCGGCATGGGAGGTCGCGGAATCGTCCGGGTCGCAATGACAGGGGCAGCCGTCCACCACCTCGATCTCCGGCAGCAGCGCCGCCAGTGCCCGGGCCGCCGTCGACTTGCCGGTCCCCTTCTGGCCGCGGATCAAAACCCCGCCGATGCTCGGATCGACGGCGTTAATGAGCAGCGCGGTCTTCATGGCATCCTGGCCGAGGATCGCAGAGAAGGGATAGAAGATCGTGGGCATGGAGGAATCCTTCAACAAATTTGGAGGTTTGCAGGCATTTCGATTAAAAATAGCAGAGCCCGGGGGGACAAGGCAAGCCTTCCCTCAGGATTCCGGGGCGTCGTAGCGGGCCAGATAGCCTTTCACCGGGAACTTGCGGGCGGTGTTTTCCGAACTCATGTAGCGCACCGTGCCGAAGATCGGCCGCTCCGGCCCCCAGGCTCGATCATAGAGTCCCAGGCACCAGCCGATGCCGCTCAAGGAATTGGGATCGCGGCCGTCCAGGGCGTAGCGGTCGTTGAGTTCCAGCATGATCGCCAGCGCCGCCTCGGGGCCCGCGCTCCATTCGAGAATCTTTTTGCCCCAGAGCATGCGCAGATAGTTGTGCATCCGCCCCTCAAGCCGCAACTGGCGCTGGGCCGCGTTCCACAGCGGGTCGTGGGTGCGCGCCGCGGCGAAATCCTGCAAATCGTAGCGATAGGGGCGAAAATCGTCGCGATGCCTGGCCAGGGTTTGTCTTGCCCAATCGGGCAGGGCCCGCCAGGGATCGTTCAGTTCGCCCAGGGCGCAACCGTTGAAACTCAGCTCCCGCCAGGTCACCAGCTGATCGACAAAGGCCTCGGCCGCCGCGCTCAATCCCCACCAGCCGCTGCGCTTGCCCCGGCTTTCCGGCGAAAGCCGACCGGGGGACCAGCCTTCGCGGGCGAAAATCGCGCCGAGGATCTCGTGGCTGCCGATCTGGCCGAAGTGCAGATAGGGGGAGAGCCCGCTGGTGAATTCCCCTTCCGGCTCACTCCGGCGTTCGTCATAAAAGGGGAGTCGTTCATCAAGAAAGCGTGCCAACGTTTCCCGGGCCGCCACGAAGCCGCCCCGGATCGGTGCCGGTGGAACCTCATGGTCGATGGGCAGACGCTTCAGAGCCTCCGGGCTTCCCGATAGCAAGGCTTCATCGGCATGGGGCCAACGGGTCGTGATGCGCTCCGGCAAGGATTTCAGTTCGGGAAGACTCACCCCCGCCAACGGATCGGCGAGGGGAACGTCGAGGAGATGACCGGGCAGGGTTTTCTGCAGAAAGCGGCGAAAGGCGTAGGCGGTGGGAAAGGCGCGGTCGGCGACGCGCAGGGGAAGAATGCCGTTGGCATCGACCGCCTCCAGCAGAACCGGGACGCGGTCGGCGGCGGCCGCGATCATGCGCGGCAGGAAAAAGGCCGGATAGTCGTCGGCGACAATGAGACAGGCGCGCGCGGCCAGGGCTTCGAGCAGGCCTTTGCCTGCTTGCGAACCCACTTCAACATAGGGATGGTAAAGCACTGGATAAGCGGCGAAATGTCGCATATGGTCGGTCATGCCATCGAGCACGAAGCGATGCAGGCGGTCACTGGCGAAGGGATAGTCGCAGCGCAGCCCTTCGAGAACAACCAGCGGCTTGCCCAATGCCAGCGACCGCTCTACCGCCCGTTGCAGAGCGAAATTGTAAAAAGGACGACGAAAGGCGGTCATCCAGTAAAGGACGAAGTCGCCGTCATCGCGGATCGGGCACGCATTCGAGGGACGGCAGCGTTCGGACGAAACGGGCATGGGCCCTCCTGCACAGGGAAATGACTTTCTTCTTTATCGCCCATCGTCCCCTTTTCTGTCCACGTAAATCCCCTCCCCTTTTGCCGTTAGTCCTGCTAGAATCCCGGCCGTCAACCAGCCCCTTCCCTTGCCTGTCGGAGTCTTAAATCCATGCGTGCCCTTGTCGCCTGCTTCCTCGCCCTGTCGCTGCTTACCTCCTGCGCCGGCGGCCACCCCCTCGATCAGATGAAATCGGGGATCTCCCACTTTGCTGAAGAAAAATTCCGCAACAGTCTCGCCGGGCAACTGGTCAAAGGCCTGGGCCAGGGGATTCACCTGGTGGCGAACGAACTGGCCCGCCCCGGCGGCTACCTCGACAACCCGCTGGTTCGCATCCTGCTGCCGCCGCCGGTGAACCTCGCCCTCGGCCTGATCCGCGACATCCAGGCCAGGCCCGATGTCAATCCCCTGCTCCTCGTTATGAACCGCGCGGCGGAAACCGCCGTCCCCGGCGCCGTACCCGTCCTGCTTGCCGCCCTTGACCAGATCGACGCCATTCGGGCGCGGGGCCTGCTCGACGCGGGGAAGACCGCCGCTACCGACTATCTGAAAGAACAGACCGAAAACAAACTCAAGGAAACCCTGACCCCGGTGGTCATGGAGACCCTGGCCAAAAACAGCGGACTCGCCCAGTACGGGCAACTTCTCGCCACCCTCCATGCCCAACGGCAAGTGCGGGATCCTGACCCGGCCGCACCGCCGACCTTCGACGAACCCCAAGTCGATCTTGCCGACTATGTCACCCAGCAGACGATCAACGGCTTGTTCAAGGCTATCGGCGTTGAAGAGGAACGGATCCGCGACGACCTGGACCGCACCGAACTGGATCTGCCGGAGATGCTCAAGCCCGCGGAAAAAAGACCTTGAAAACAAAAATCCCCGCCTGGCAGCGGGGATTTTTTTGTATCGGAAATCTTGGGGAGGGGGTCAGCGGGAGGCGGAAGAGGTTTTGTAGAGCAGCATCTGGATGCCCACGGTCACTCCGGCGATTACGCCGATCACGATCAAAAATGTCATCATGGTCGATCTCCTTTCCTCAGAGGGAAGTGGCCGGCCGCGCTCTCGCGGTGGCGCGATGGTTTATCATCAACAAAAACAGAACAACGTTAGTTATTATCAAGAAAAATCATTCGTAAAATCAGCTTGGTTAAACACTATCAAAAGACTAAACATCTAATCAAGAAAAAAATAGAACATTTTTTGATTTTGGTCAAAAAACATCTCGACGCTCAAAATCCCGCATATTTCTCATAAAAAAGGGGGCGAAAACGCCCCCCCTTTCACTCGTACCGGACTTCCATCAGACAGAGTCCCTGCGGCGGCGCGGTGCGCCCCGGCCGCAGCCCCGGTTCCCCTCGCAGCAGCCCGGCAAGCTCGTCGAGGCTGAGCTTGCCCCAACCGATCTCCACCAGGGTACCGGCCATAATGCGCACCATGTTGCGAAGAAAGGCGGTTCCCCTGACGTCGATATGGAGCAATTCCCCCTCCCGAACCAACTCCACCGAACGCATTTCCCGCACCGTGGTCAGGGCGTCGCAACCGGATGTGCGAAAAGCGGCGAAATCGTGACGTCCCACCAGCATTTCCGCCCCTTGACGCATCCGTTCTTCGTCGAGGGGGCGCGGCACATACCAGGAGAAACGGGCCGCCAGGGGGGAGCGCACCGGCGCGGTAAGTAGGCTGTAGCGATACCACTTGCCCCGGGCATCGAAGCGGGCGTGAAAATCGTCCGCCGCCTCGACCGCCGTGCGCACGGCAATATCCGCCGGCAGCAGACAGTTGAGCCCTTCGCGATAGGCGCTCATCGGCAGCTCGCGCTCGGTGCGGAAATGCGCCACCATCCCCCGGGCATGAACTCCGGCATCGGTCCGCCCCGACGAGGTGATCCGCACGGCATGGCCGAGTATCTTCGTCAGGGCCTCTTCCAGCACCTGCTGCACGGCCGTGCCGTTGGCCTGAATCTGCCAGCCGACATAGGCGGTGCCGTCATATTCGATGGTCAGGCGGATGGTTTTCATGCAATGTCACCGCGAACGGAAAGAGATCAGAGATAGGCCCAGATGAGCAGCAATGCCAAGAGGGCACCGGTAGCCAGGGAACGGTTCCAGGGGGATAGGGCGCAGGTCGCCGCGCCGATGGAATCGAAAGATTCACCAGCCGCGACGCTGGTCCGGGCCAGGGCATCGGCGCGGTCGACCAGGCCAAGGATCAACGGCGCCAGCATCCGTGCCGCCAGCCGTCCTCGCGCCGTCAGGGAGCCCTGGCCAAGCTCCTCGCCCCGGGCGCGAAAGGCCGCGACCTGCAGGGCCGTCTCCTCCCGCAGCAGAGGGATGAAACGCAACACCAGCTGCCCGAGGCGGATCGGTTCCGTCACCGGCAGCCCCAAGCGGCGCAAAGGCAAAAGGAGCGCGGCGACGGCGGCGGCCAGCGCCTCGACGGAGGTGGTCAGGGTCAGCAGCGAGGAAAAAGCCATCGCCAGCAGCAGCTGGACAGAGACGGTGAGCCCGCGCAGAAGCCCGTCGTAGGATAAAAATTCGAAGCCGAAGAGGGTCCGGCCGGGGGTCAGAAAAAGGTGCAGCAGCAGGGTAAAGAGCAGCAGCCAGCGCAGGGAACGGAGGCTCCGTAACGCGAGTCGCCAGGGCAGGCCTGAAAGAAGAAAGAAGGTGATAAAGCAAAAGACCAAAGCCGCCAGTCGCGCCGGGACAGCAGTGGCGAAGCTCGCCACCGCGAAAAGAGGCAGGACGCAGAGCTTGAGCCGGGCATCGAGACGATGTAAGGGAGAATCCCCCGACACATAGCGCCCCAGCATCAGATCATCCAGCACAGACCCCACTCCCCACTCCCCACTCCCTATGAATCACTCCTCACGCCCTAAAAACAGCAATTCCGCCACCCGTACCGCCGGCAGAGCCGCACCGGCCCGCAGGTTATCCGCCGCCAGCCAGAGATCGAGCCCGCCGGGGCGGGAGCCGTCGACGCGCAGACGTCCGACCTGCACCTCATCCTGACCGGCAGCATCGACCGGCGTCGGGTAATCCCCCTCGGCCGGCTCATCGATCAGGGCCACACCGGGGGTTGCAGCCAGGGCCGCGCGCGCCTGAGGCAGAGAGAGCGCCCCTTGCGCTTCGACGTTCACCGCCGCGCTGTAACCGTAAAAGACCGGAACCCGAACTGCCGTGGCACTGACCCCCAGTTCGGGAAGGTCAAGCAGCCGCCGCAGGTCGTGAACCAGCGCCGCCTCTTCGGCATCGACCCCATCGGCATCGAAAGGGCCATTTTGCGGCAGGCAGTTGAAGGCGATCTGTCGGGGAAAGACCTTGGCGTCGCAGGGACGGCCATTGAGCAATTCGCCGCACTGCACTCGCAGCTCGTCGATCCCCGCCTGGCCGGCTCCGGAAACCGCCTGCACGCTCGTTACCACCAGCCGCCGCAGAGGGCTGAGCTGATGTAGCGGCTTGAGCGCCACGGCCAGGGCAGCTGCCGCCGCACCGGGGATAGCGATGATTTTCTTGCCCCGGGCCCGGGCGATTTCATGGGGATTAACCTCCGGCAACACCAGCGGTACATCGGCATCGATGCGCCAGGCGCCGGAAAAATCGATACAGACCGCCCCCGCGCCGGCGGCGATGGGGCAGAAACGGGCGCTGACGGCCGCCGGCGCGCAGAAGAAGGCGAGGTCGATGCCGGCGAAGGCCTCCTCGTCCAGCCTTTGCACCAGCAGCGAACCCCCGCGAAAGTCGAGAAACTCTCCGTCGGAACGCTCCGAAGCAAGCAAGCGCAACTGTGCCACGGGAAAATCCCGCTCTTCGAGGATTTCGAGCAACTGCCGACCGACAACACCGGTGGCGCCGACCACGGCGATATGGAACTCTTTGGACATGGATTTGAGACTCCCTGGATTTCTTCGGGGCTGAAAAAACACAAGGCACGGGAGAACCGCGATTCCCCGTGCCCTGTCTCTATGGCTGTGGCGATTAAAGGTTGGCGATGATCGCGGCGCCGATTTCGACGGTGTTGACCTTCTTCTCACCGGCTTTGTTCTGGAAAATGTCGCCGGTGCGGTAGCCCTGGTTGAGGGTCTTTTCCACCGCCGTGTCGATGGCGTCGGCGGCATCATTCATGGCGAAGGAGTAGCGCAGCATCATCGACGTCGACAGGATCTGGGCGATGGGGTTGGCGATCCCCTGGCCGGCGATATCAGGGGCGCTGCCGCCGGAGGGTTCGTACATGCCGAAGGTGCCTTCGGCCAAAGAGGCCGAGGGGAGCATGCCGAGGGAGCCGGTGAGCATGGCGGCCTCGTCGGAGAGGATGTCGCCGAACATGTTCTCGCAGAGCAGCACGTCGAATTGCTTGGGCCAACGCACCAGTTGCATGGCACCGTTATCGACGTACATGTGGGAAAGCTGCACGTCGGGATACTGCTTGCCGACGCGGGTGACCACTTCGCGCCAGAGCACCGAAGTCGACAACACGTTGGCCTTGTCGATGGAGCAGAGCTTCTTGTCGCGCTTCTGCGCGGCCTTGAAACCGACATGGGCGATGCGCTCAATCTCCGGCACGCTATAACGCATGGTGTCGACACCGACCCGGGCATCCCCTTCTCCGTCGATCCCCTTGGGCTGGGAGAAGTAGATACCGCCGGTCAACTCTCGCACCACCAGGATGTTAAAACCACCGGCGATGACTTCTTCTTTGAGACTCGACGCGCCGGTCAGGGCCGGAAAGATGATCGCCGGACGCAGGTTGGCGTAAAGGCCGAAGATCTTGCGCAGGGGGAGCAGGGCGCCGCGTTCGGGCTGCTCGTCGGGAGGCAGGCTCTCCCACTTGGGCCCGCCGACCGAGCCGAAGAGAATGGCGTCGGAGGCCTTGCAGATGTCGATGGTCGTTTGCGGCAGCGCCTTGCCTTCAAGGTCGATCCCGGCGCCGCCGACATTGGCGAAGGTGCGGGCGAATTTTACGTCGAACTTCTTTTCAATGACATCCAGCACCTTCAGCGCCTCGGCCATGACCTCGGGGCCGATGCCGTCGCCGGGAAGAACCGCTACTTTGTACGTCTTTGCCATGCCTGCTCATCTCCTTTAGCCGGACCAAATAGGTTTCATGTCGAATAAACAAAAAAGACAGATTTTTCAAACGGTTGCCAATAATAAAGAGGTGCATGGGGAGAAGTCAAACCTTTTTTGCCCGGCCCGATGACCGACTCGGGCAACGGTAAAGGGAAGTCCGCTGGACTTTAACGCACGCCTGGGCTAAACTCTACCCCAATTCCCTTAAGCCTTCAGCCTTAGTCTGCTTCTCTATGCCCCTGCTGCAAAACCCCATCGTCATTCTGCTCACGATCATCGTCCTCGGCGAACTGCTGGGCAAGGCACGGCTGTGGAATCTCTCCCTCGGCCCTTCGGCGATCATTTTCGTGGCCCTGGCTTTCGGCCACTTCGGCTTTATCGTCCCCGCCGGGGTGCAGACCATCGGCCTCGCCCTCTTCATCTACGCCGTCGGCTTGCAGGCCGGTCCCGGTTTCGTTAGCTCCTTCCGCAGCCACGGCATCCCCATGACCCTTGCCGTACTCTTCATCGCCCTCTGCGGCACCCTAATCACCTGGGCCTGCTGCAAGGTGTTCGGCTTCGGCGCCGGCACCGGCGCCGGACTCCTTTCCGGAGCCATGACCAGCACCCCGTCGCTGGCGGCGGCGGTAGAGGTCGTCGGCCATGAACACGCACCCGCCGCCTACGGCGTGACCTACGGCTTCGGCGTCATCGGCATGGCCGTCCTTATTAAACTGCTGCCGCGCCTGCTCCGAGCCGACATCCGCGCCGAGGAAGAGCTCCTGGCGAAGGAACTGACGGAGGAAAACCCGCCGATTACCTCCATGCACATCGAGGTGAGCAATCCCAACCTCTTCGGCAAGCGCGTTGCCGACATCTTTCTCAAAAGCATCGCCCCAGTGACCATCACCCGCCTCCTCGCCAAGGACGCCGAAGAGCCGGTTCTGGTCGGCGCCGACACCCTATTGGAAGAAGGGGATCAGCTGCGCGTGGTGGGGCGCCCCGCCGACCTGGAGAAGGTGCAGCTCTACATCGGCAAGCCGGTGGATCGGCAGATCGCCTTCGAGCGAATGCTGGGCAGGAAGAGCATCGTCCTCTCCAAACGACAATTCGCCGGCAGCACCCTCGGCTTCTTCAACTTCCGGGAAACCTTCAATGTGCAGGTGGCGCGCATCACCCGTAACGGTATGGACCTGCCGGCCGACGCCAACACCCGCCTGCATCTGGGCGATGTGCTCCATTTCGTCGGGGACGAAAGGGCCATGCGCAACATCAGCCGGATGCTTGGAAACGACCTCAAGGCCACCTACGACATCAGCCTGCTGCCGATTCTGGTGGGCTTGCTGATCGGCCTGCTCCTCGGCAACCTGGTCCTGCCTCTGCCGCTGGTCGGACCGCTCAAGCTCGGCACCACCGGTGGCACTCTGCTCACCGGTCTCCTTCTTGGCGCCCGCTACCAGACCGGTCCCCTGATCTGGGACCTCCCCGATGCCGGCAACCGGCTGATCCGCGATCTCGGCCTGGCACTCTTCATGGCAGCGGTCGGCACCTCGGCCGGGACGACCTTTGTCGACACCTTGCGGGAACAGGGCTGGCCGCTGCTCGTTTCCGGGATGCTCGTCACCCTGGTGCCGGTGATCCTCGCCGCCCTCGTCGGGATGTATCTTCTGCGCATCCGCCTGCTGCGTCTGATTGGCGCCCTGGTCGGCGGCATGACCAGCGCCTCGGGCCTGGCCGCCGCCAACGCCCTCTCCGCCACCCCCTACGCCGCCGCCGCCTACGCCACCGTCTACCCGGTGGCGCTCATCGGCAAGATCCTCGCGGTCAAGATTCTGCTGCTGATCCTGCCGGGATAAAAAACGCGCGGCCCATCCATCGGACAGGCCGCGCGCCTTTCTTGAAAAATCCATCAAAAACTTAATTACTGCTGATAGAGAAACTTAGAGCTGATCTCTTTCGCCCCTTGTGCTTCGTCGAGCTGCAGCATTTTCACCGTCCAAGCCAGACGCTACTCTTTTTTTTTCCTCCGCCGCCTTTTCCCGGGCACGACCCAGCCAAAAACCAGCCCCTCCGCAATCATGCGCAGCTTGTCCAAGGCAGAGTATGTCGTCTTCTTCGGCGCCGGCTCGGCGATATCCTGACGCAGAAAATCGGCGATGACCTCTTTTGCCCGTGCTTCATAGGCCTCATCCACCATGATGGTCTTGCGGTTGAGAAATTCGATCTGGATGCCGACGTACAACGAACCGAAATGATCGTTGTGGACGAAAAAGGGGATCCCTTCGGCTTCAAGCAGGCTCTTCGCCAAGGCGAGTTGCACTTCGTTTTCGGGGGAGAAAAGTTTGATCAATATTTACCTCCCTGTCCGGTGCCGCGGGAATGGAGGTTCTTCGTCCTCCCTCTCGCCCAGAATCAATGAAACCGCTAACGGGATATCCCCCCGCAAGCGGCTTCCAGTTGATGATTCAATCGGCGAACTTAAGTTTAATCCAGCACTTCGACGTGGTTGATGACGATCGCTTCCTTGGGCAGGTCGTCGTGGCCGGCGACTTTGGTCGTGGCCTGCTGTTCGATGGTGTAGACCACCTTCATGCCGTCGACCACCTGACCGAAAACGCAGTAGCCGAAATCCTGCGCGCTGGTCCCGGTGTTGTCGAGGAATTTGTTGTCCTCGGTGTTGATGAAGAACTGGGCGGCGGCGCTGTCGACTTCCGTCGTCCGGGCCATGGCGACGGTTCCGGTCTTGTTCTTGAGCTTGTTGCGGGCCTCGTTGACGATGGGGGGACGGGTCGGCTTTTCCTCCATCTCCACGGTGTAACCGCCCCCCTGGATCATGAAGCCCTTGATGACGCGATGAAAAATGGTGCCGTCGTAGCGGCCGGCCTTGGCGTAGGCGATGAAGTTCTCGACGGTAACGGGAGCCTGTTCGGCAAAGAGTTCAAGGACGATCTCGCCCAGAGAGGTGTCGATCTGGACAAGGGGATTGGATGCGCTCATCGATGGTCCTTTCGTTACAGATATTCAAAAGATTCGACATCCCCCTTTTCAAAGGAGGAACGAGGGGAATTTTAACCTTTACGCACGAAGATCTCCCGTGCCAGCTCCTGGTCGACGGCAAACTCCGAATGACCGACCTTGAAGATGAAGGTCGGATAGGTGCGGCTGAGTTGCAAGGTATTGCCGGGCAAGACCCCCATGCTCATCAGCTTCTGCATCTTCTTCGGGTCGCTGGTGGAGAGGTAGGCGATCTCCCCGGTGCTGCCGGCCTTGAGTTCAGTCAGGGCGACGACGCCGGTCTCTCCTTGGCGACGGGCTTCCTCGCAGCATTCCCCGGGCGGAATCGGCTTGCCGTGGGGGCAGGTGGTGGGATGGTTGAGCAGGGTGCAGAGCTTGGTATCGACACCAAGGCGCAGCAGATGCTCGAACTCGCAGGCGCGCTCGTCACCGGAAGTGCCCTTGAGGTCGAGCACGTCCATAAGCAGACGTTCGGCCAGGCGGTGGCGGCGTACGGTCATGCGTGCCTCGGGCCAGCCTTCCTGGCGCAGATAGACCCGCTCGCCTTTGATGTCGATATAGGCGAGCCGATCGAGTTCGCGCAACGCCTCGTCATCCGGTCCGACACCGAGGGTGCTGAGATGGGCGGAATTATCCCCCTCCTCTTCCGTGGCGATCCACAGGGCCTCAAGAATATCCTCGGCTTTTTCCGATAGATTCATGAATGGTCATCCTCTTGGTGAGTTTGGCTTTTGGCCTCTTTTTTTTCCGCCAGTCGGCGCAGATAAGCGGGGGTCGCGGGGTTTTCATGGCCGCAATAGGGACAGTGTATCTTACGACAGCCGCCCTTGCACATCCCGCAGGATTGTTGGACGTGATCGGCGGGGATTTCCCGGCCGCAGAATCCGCACTTCATGAGAGTACCCCGGTGAAGAGAAGCAGCCGGTTCAGACCCCAGCCGACGGAAAAGGCAAACAAGGTGACGAAGACGAAGATGCCGCAGGCGACCTTACCGCCGCGCTCCTTGAACATGACCAGAAACTGGGCGACACAGGGAACGAAAAGGGTCAGGGTCACCGCCGCCACAGTGAGCTGCGCCGGGTTGAGCAAGCCGGCGGTCTGCAGATCATAGAGTCCGGCGGCGCCGAAGTCACGGCGGAAGAAACCGAAGATGAAGGCGGCGGAAACTTCCGTCGGCAGCCCCAGAGCCAGCATCACCGGGGACATGGCCCGAACCAGCCAGTCGAGGGCACCGGTCATCTTCCCGGCCCAGAGCATCACCGACGCGAGAATGAAGAGCGGGAAGATTTCGAGAAAATACCACTGCATGCGGGTCAGGGTCTTGACCAGCACATTGCGCGGTTGGGGCATGCGCAGAGGGGGGATTTCCATGTAGAACATCGGTCGCTCCCCCGGCACCATCCGCGCCGAGAGAAAGCCGATAAAAAGAAAGATCGCCGCCAGGGTCAGCGACCAGACGAGCAGCGAACCCGGCACCTCGGAAAGCAGGCCGAGGATGACGCCGAGTTGGGCGCTGCAGGGGATCGCCAACGCCAGCAGGATGGTAGCAATGATGCGCTCGCGCACCGTCTCCAGGGTGCGGGTGACGATGGTCGCCATGGTGTCGCAGCCGAAGCCGAGAACCAGGGGAATGACCGCCCGACCATTGAGGCCGATGCGTTTGAAAAGGCGATCGACCAGCATCGCCAACCGGGGGAAGTAACCGGTGTCCTCGATCACCGAAAAGGCGATGAAAAAGGTACCGACGATGGGGAGAACGATGGCCACGGCATAGCGGACGCCGAGGGTAAAAATACCATATTCCCCGACCAGCAATTCATAAAGCCAGGTCCAGGGGAGATAGCGCGTCCCCAGGTCGACCACCCAGGGATTGATGATTTCCTCGAAGAGCCGCCCTTCAAAGAGATCGACGATGGTCCCGGCGCCGAAGCCGCCGACAAACTGGTACAGACCGAAATAGAGGACCGCCAGCAGTAGCGGCACGCCGGTCCAGGGGTTCATGGTCCAGCCCGAAAGACGTTCGGAGAAGGTCGGGCCGCCCCCCTGCCGCTGGCTAATCACACCGTCGAGCAGCCCCTTGCAGACCCGCTTGCGTTCCAGGCTGATACGCAGATGCAGATCGACACGGCGTTCGAAGACGATGTCCTTGACCACGTTGTCGATGTCCTCGCGCCGCTCCTCCTCCACCGCCAGCACCCGCTGGTGGATTTCCTCATCCTTCTGCAAGAGCAACAGCGCCAGGGCGCGCCGGTCGAGGCGGTAGTCGCCGTGCAGCAACATCGCCACCCGGGCGATATCTCGCTCCAGGTCGGCGGCATAGGCGAAACGCGCCCGGTGCAGGGGATCAAAAGCGGCGATGGCCGCGCGGATTTCCGCCAGCCCCCGGCGCCGCCCCAGGGCCGCGCCGACCACGGGGATCCCCAACTTTTCCTGCAACAGCGGGATATCGATACTCATGCCGACACTCTCGGCTTCATCCAGGATATTGACCACCAGCAGCACCGGCAGCCCTGCTTCGATCAGTTGCAGGGTCATGGGCAGCATGCGCTCGATGTTGCGCGCCGCCAGGACATGCACCACCACCCGGGGGTCTTCCTCCAACAGGATGGTCCGCGCCACCCGCTCCTCCTCGGTGATGGGCAACAGGGCGTACATGCCGGGGGTGTCGAGAACCTCGTAGCGCTCACCGTCGATGTCGCAGTGGCCGCGGGAGACTTCCACCGAGGTACCGGGATAGTTGGAAACGGTGGTGTAGGCACCGGTCAGAGAATTGAAAAGGACACTCTTGCCGACATTGGGATTGCCGACCAGGATGATTTTGCGTTGACCGTGGGAAAGCTGCGTTTCTGACATGCGATTCACTTCCGGAGGCAATGACGAAGAAAACGTCGCCCGATAAGGATAGGCGTCCGCGCCATTTCAGGATGAACGATCATTTTCATACCGCGGGCCGGAAAAATCACCCCGCCTTTTCCTGGCAGAGAGGACAGCGGCCGAAGATTTCGTGACGATGACTGAGCAGAATGAAACCGTGTTGACGGGCAATCTCTTCCTGCAACGCTTCGATGCGCGGATCCTCGAATTCGACGATGGCACCGCAGTCCTTGCAGATGAGGTGGTCGTGATGTTCGGCGTCGGTGGTCGATTCGTAGCGGGTCTGGCCATCGCCGAAATCGCGGGAAGCGGCGATACCGCATTCGGAGAAGAGCTTCAGGGTACGGTAGACGGTGGCGTAGCCGATATTGGGATGTTTCTTGCGCAGCTTGAGGTAGAGATCTTCCGTCGAAGGATGGGAGCCGCAACGCAAAAAGGCGTCAAGAATGATCTCCCGCTGACTGGTCGACTTAAGTCCCTGCTGAGTCAGATAATCTCGAAAGATCTGTGTTTTCTCCCGCATCGGCTCGCCCCTTTATTGAAATTGGATTTCAAAATACAACAAGAGCCGAAGTTGGTCAAGGGGATTTGAGGGGTTATGAAAAAAGAAAGGTGGCATCACCACCCGTTCGCGGCGCTCACAAACACACAAGGGCAAGGAGAAAACCGGGAATTGAATCCCAGAGTCCTCCGTGCCCCTGTGGTTCAGCGCCTACCCGGTCGCCGATAATTGGCCGATCAGTTGATCAGCCGGTCATGGGGAGAAAACGGTACAGATACCCCGTGAGTTTTCCGAAGAGGTTGAAAAAGAGCATGAAGCCGACAATCATCAGCAGCCCGCCGGTAATAATCTCCATGACGCGGATGTGCTTGCGGAAGCGGTTGAAAAAGGAAAGAAAGCTGTGAAAGAGCACCCCGGCGATCAGAAAAGGGATGCCAAGACCGGCGGAATAGACCGCCAGCATAAAAATCCCCTTGGCGTAATCGGCCGAGGTCCCGGCCACCAGAGCGAGGATGCCGCCGAGAATGGGGCCGATACAGGGGGTCCAGCCGGCGGCGAAAGCCAGACCGACGAGAAAGGTGCCGAGGAAACCGCTCGGCTTCTCTCGCAACTGCACCCGCTTTTCCCCCAGCAATACGCCGAAGTGGAAGAGTCCGGACATATGCACACCGAAGAGAAAGACGAGAATGCCGCCGATGCGCTGCACCCAGACCAACCCTTCACGCATGTGTTCCTGAAAGGTCGAAGAAGCCACTCCGGCCAGGGCGCCGAGGCTGATAAAGACGACCGAGAACCCGGCAATGAAGGCCAGGCTGTGCAGGATGACCGCCATCCGCACCTTGGCCGAAGGGTTGGCGTCCTGCAGCTGGCCAAAAGAAAGGCCGGTGATGTAGGTCAGATAAGAGGGAATCAGCGGCAGCACGCACGGGGAAAAGAAGCTCAGCACCCCGGCGGAAAAAGCGATCCAGTAGGTCAGGTCGGCAGCGTTACCCATAAGGTCTTATCCCTTCGCCAGAAAGCTGAGGTAGTCGACGGTCGAAGAATCGTCCCATTCCCGGGCGCCGAGGATGTGATTGAGAATGATGCCATCCTTGCCAATGATTAAAGTTTCAGGGAAACGGAAGACACCATAGCGGTTCTGCGCCTTCGCCCCCGGATCGAGCAGAATGGGGAACGTATAGGATTTCCCCTGGAGAAAGTTCGGAACCGTGTGCTCCCCGTCGGGCTCGACGTTGAGCGCAAGCATGACGAAATCGAGTCCCGCCATCTTGTCGTTGAGGCGCTGCATGGCCGGCATCTCGGCCCGGCAGGGAGGACACCAGGTCGCCCAGAAGTTAAGCATGACGACCTTCCCCCGAAACTGTTCAAGGGTGACGGTCTTACCGTTCAGATCGACAAGCTGAATATCGGGCGCCAGAGCACCGACCTTGACCCCGGCCGAAGGCGGGACTTCGGGGCGCGAAACACCGGCGAAAGCCGGCACGGCCGAGCCGAGCAGAAGTGCAAAAAGGCTGACTAAAAGGGATGAACGCATGAATGGTCCTTTCATATGAAAAATTCGATATTTGAAATTTGTACTATTGGATACGAAAAAAGTCAAGATTCGCCCGCACCCGGTTTCACTGCCAGGCCGTCCGAGGCCTCCGCCCAGAGCGCTTCGATGACATCCATCTGCTCTTCGCTGAAACCGAAATAATGGGCCAGTTCGTGGATGATCGTCTCGCGCACGATCTTGCCGATCGACTCGCTGGTTTCGTCCCGGTAATTTTCCACCGCCCCCTGATAGATGGTGATGACGTCGGGCAACCCGGTATAATCGTGGGTCCGTTCATCCAGCGGCACCCCGCGATAGTAGCCGAGCAGGTCGCGGGGATCGTCAAAACCGACCTCGGCCAGGGTCTCGGCGTCGGCCCAGGTTTCGACTTGAAAGGAGAGATTACGCACCTCGGCGAGAAACTCCCCGGGGATTTTGGCGACCATACGCGTCACCAGATGTTCAAAGGTGCGCCGATTCACGCCTCGAAACCCTGATTGCGGGCGACGCGGAAGACCGAAGTGAAATGGGCGACCTCCGTCCCCTGCTCGTCGAAAAGACCGGCCTCGCCGTAAAAAGTACGACCTTCCGGTCCGCGCACCTCGGCCCGGGCCGTCACCCTTCCCTCTTTGACCGGCGCCAGAAAGCGCGTGGTCAACTCGGTCGTGGCAAAAATCGTCCCCGGCGGCAGCAGGGATTTGATCGCCATGGCCACCGCCGTATCGGCCAGGGTCGTCAGCGCCCCGCCGTGCATGAAACCACCCCCCATGGCCAGTTTCACCTGGAAATCGACGGTCAGCAGCGCTCGGCCTCCTTCCGCCTCGACAATACGCAACCCCACCAGATCCTCGAAGGGCGCGGTGTCGATCCAGCCATCCAGAGCAAACTGCCGCTCCAGCGGCCGCCGCAAAGCCTCCCCATCCACCAACAAACGCGCCATAAAATATCCTCTCACAACGTCGATTTAAAGCCCCTTCAGTCTTCAGTCTTCAGCCTTCAGCCTGCTACAACTCCACATAATACCCGCGGCCGCCCCGCACCACCAGAAAACGCAGAGGCTGCCGGCCATAGAGGCGTTCCATCAGGCGACTGAACTCATCGACCGAGGAGAGCCTCACCCCGGCCACCTCGGTGACGAAGTCGCCGGGGCGGATACCGATCTCTTCCGCCTTGCTCCCGGCACTCACCCCTTGCACCCGCAATCCCTGGCGGCTGTCGGCCAGGCGCAGGCCGAAAACGCGCTCGGCATAATCGACGGCATAGCCTGCGGGAATTTCGGCCAGCTTCAACGTCAGCGCCAAAGGCTCAGCGCCACGCAAAATCCCCAGGCGCAGAGGGTCACCGGGGGTATAGGTACGCAGCAGAGAGCGATATTCATCGGTGGTGCCGATGGCATCATCGTCGATGGTGAGCAGCACATCGGCAATCCGCAACCCGGCCTTTTCCGCCGGAGAGCCGGGCTCGACGCCGTGAACCAGCACCCCGCCCGCCCCGAGGCTGTTGCTGAACGCCTGCCCCACTTCACCGGGAAGAATGCCGGTAAAGGCCGGGCGCACCCGGCCGAACTCGATGAGGTCGTCGAGTACCCGCTTGGCCGTGTCGATGGGGATGGAGAAGCCGATTCCCTGAGCCTGCTGGATGATCGCCGTGTTGATGCCGATGAGATCACCGTTGATGTTGATCAGCGGCCCCCCGGAGTTACCAGGGTTGACCAGCGCATCCATCTGGATAAAAAGCCCGAATTCGTTATTTTCGGTGGACATGCGGCGCCGGGTCGAGCTGATGACGCCGGTGGTGATGGAATGGCCGAGCCCCAGGGGGTTGCCGATGGCGATGACCGTCTCCCCCACCAGCAGATCGTCGGAGCGGGCCGGTTTCAGCGCGGGGAAGGGTCCGGCGCCGAGAATGCGCAGTACCGCCAGATCGAGCTGATGATCCTGGCCGACCAGTTCCGCCTCCAGTTCGCGGCCGCCGGTGGTCAGGGCCACAAAAATTTTCGAGGCCTTTTCGATAACATGGGCGTTGGTCAGCACCAGCCCTTGCGCATCGATGATCACCCCGGTGCCAAGGGACTGGGTCTTGTACGTGCGTGGCGAAGCGAGTTCCCGAAAAAACTGCTCGAACAGGGGATCAGAGAAGCCGAAGAAGGGCGTTCCGCCGCGCCGAACCAGCTTCTCGGTGCGGATGTTGACCACGGCCGGTCCGGCTTTTTCCACCGCCGCGACGACCGGGGTGCGCCGCTCCGCAGCGACGGCATTTCCACCCCAGAAAAGACTCAACAAAAGAAGAATCAAACCGCAGCCGATGCGCCGAAAGATCATGACAGGCCTCCAGATTCAGGGTTTGCGAATCTCGTATTTTTCCATGCGGTAGAGCAGGGTATGGCGAGGAATCCGCAGAAAGGCGGCGGCGCGGGTCTGGTTCCAGTCGTTGCGCCGCAGGGCCTCGAAGACCGCCTCCTTCTCCAGTTCCTCCAGAGGGTAGCCCTCCTCGGGGAGATTCAGCACCCCGGCGACGGGAACGGCGACCGACGGCCGCGGGCGCCGGATCTTCGGTGGCAGGTCGTCCAGCTCAATGCCTGCACCCCGACGGAGGATCAACATGCGCTCGACGGCATTTTCCAGCTCCCGCACGTTGCCCGGCCAGTCGTAGTCGGCCAGCGCTTCCAGCGCCGCTTCAGAGCAGACCACCGGCGGATTTTTTCCGTGCTTGTCGAGAAAATGCCGGACCAGCAGGGGGATATCGTCACGACGCTCGCGCAGCGGTGGCAAATGCAAAGGGATGACGGCCAGCCGGTAATAGAGATCCTCGCGGAAACTCCCGTCCCCCAGGGCCGCTTCCAGATCGCGGTTGGTCGCCGCCACCAGGCGGACGTCGATTCTGCGCGCCGTCCCCCCGACCGGTTCGATCTCCCGTTCCTGCAGGGCGCGCAGGAGCTTGGGCTGCAAATCCAGGGGGAGTTCCCCCACTTCATCGAGAAAGAGCGTCCCCCCTTCCGCCTGCTCGAACTTCCCTTTGCGCTCCTTGATCGCGCCAGTAAAGGCGCCGCGGGCGTGGCCAAAGAGTTCGCTTTCGAGCAGATCGCGGGGAATGGCCGCGCAGTTCACCGCCACGAAGGGACCAGTCTGCCGCTCGCTCCCTGAATGAATCGCGCGGGCGACCAGCTCCTTGCCGGTGCCGCTTTCGCCGCCGATGAGGACCGTCGCCTCGCTCGCCGCCACCTTGCGCACCAGCGCGAAGACTTCGCGCATGCTCTCGGAGATCCCCACCAGCCGGGAAAAATCGGCCTTGTCTGACAACTCTTCGCGCAGCTTGCGGTTTTCTTCGCGCAGCCCGTCGTAGGCCAGAGCCTTGCCGACGGTCAGGGTCAGCTCGTCGCGGCTGAAGGGTTTGGTCAGATAGTCGTAAGCGCCAAGCTTCATCGCCTCGACCGCCTTCTCCACCGTGCCGTAGGCGGTGATGACGATGACCAGCGCCGCCGGCGAGAGCTCCTTGATCTTTTTCAGCACCTCGTAGCCCGAAAGCCCCGGCATCTGGATGTCGGTGATGACCAGAGCGGGATTTTCCTGCGCGAAGAGGCGCAACCCCTCGCCGCCGTCGGCGGCGGTCAGCACCCGGTAGCCCGCCTCGTGCAGGGTGAATTCCGTGACCCGGCGCAGGGATTGATCGTCGTCGATGAGGAGGATGGTGGGACGGGGCACGAAAGTCTCCTACGAATGAGTCGGTCGGGGCAGATGCAGGGTAAAGGCGGTTCCCGCGCCTGGGGAGCTGGCGACCTCGATGCGTCCGCCGTGCCCCTGAACGATGCGGTGGGTAATCGCCAGGCCGAGGCCGGTCCCTTCGGAACGGGTGGTGAAAAAGGGATTAAAGACCTTATCCAGACTCTCGGGGGGAATCCCCTGACCGGTATCGGCAAAACGCAGGCGGATTTCCTCCGGCGCGGACTCCAGCGAAATCGTCAACGTCCCGCCTCCGGGCATCGATTGCAGGGCGTTGAGAATCAGATTGAGAAAGGCCTGCTTGAACTGTTCGCGGTCGCCGGCCAGTTCGACCCGACCTTCCCCGACGAGCTCGATCCGCACCCGGTTTTTATCCGTCTGTCGCCGGGTTAAAAGGAGCACCTCGCGCAGCGCCGCGAGCAGATCGAAGGGCTCGCGCCGGGGCGCGGCGGGGCGAGCGAAATCGAGAAAATCCCGGACCACCCGGTTGAGCCGGTCGACTTCCTTGATGAGGATGCCGGCGAATTCGTGACGGCGGTCCGCCGGGTCGATGGCGTCCTGGAGGATCTCCGCCGTGCCGCGAATGGAGGCCAGGGGGTTGCGGATCTCGTGGGCCATCCCCGCCGAAAGTTCGCCGAGGGCGGAAAGGCGGTCGGCGCGACGGAGTTGATCCTCGATTTCCAGAATCATGTCCGCCTGACGGCGCAGCTTGTCATAACTTTCTTCCAGGCGATGCAGGGCCTTTTCCGCCCGTACCCGCTCCCGGTTCCCCCGCTGGCTGAGAAAGCCGGTGAGAAAACCGATGAGATTATAAAGCAAAATTTCCAGATACTGGCCGAAGGGCACCTGCGGGTGGTGTCCCCATTGAAAGACCACATGGGGCGCGTAGAGAATGGAAATGGCGATGGCCGTGATCACCCCACCGCGCAACGAGTACCAGAGCCCGCCGAGGATGATCGGCACATAATAGGCGCGGCGGTAGATGTCGTGATATTCCGGCAGGTCGATAGGGGTCAGATAGTGGAAGGCGGTAGTGCCCCCCGCCAGCAGAACCAGAATGCCCAGGCGTAGAAAATGAATACGGTCCATGGTCGTTTTTACCCCAGGCCCCAAGGGAGTTCAAGCCCTTTCGCCGGATTAAAAAAGGCCCTCCCGTCAAAAACGGGAGGGCATATCGCAGGAGGCAAAAGCGAGGCAGCTCACTTTCGCTGCCCCTGATTTTAACAGAGTTCCGACGAATTGACACCCCAGGCTGACACTTCGACGCAAATCAGGTAAAAAATATCCGTGGACAGGTCAAAAGGGGGCGGGTTATGCTCTGGTCTTCGAATTTTACGGATAATGGTCGGCCATGCCTCTTTTTATCGACATCCTGAATATCGTTCTGCCGGTCTTTCTGGTCATCGCCCTCGGCTACGGCCTCAAGCGGTTGAACCTGATCGATCAGGCCTTTTTGCTGCAGACCAACCGTCTCGTTTACTACGTCTGTCTGCCTCTTTTACTTTTTTACAAGATCGGCGCCGCCGATTTTCTTGCCAACTTCAACGGTGCCCTGGTGCTCGGTTCGGCCGCCGCCATCGCCATCGGCTTTTTCGTTTCCTATGCCTACGCCGCCCTCCGGCGCTATCCCCCGGAAGCGCGCGGGGCCTTCAGTCAGGGCGCCTTTCGCGGCAATCTCGCCTACATGGGGCTGGCCATTGTCTTCAACGCCTACGGCGAAACCGGACTCACCCGCGCCGGTATTCTCATGGGCTTTCTCGTCCCGGTCCTCAACTTCTTCGCTATCCTCGCCCTGCTCTGGCCGCACCGGCACGAGGAGAAACGGGGCAGCGTTTTCTGGATCCGCCAGATCCTCTTCAACCCCCTCATTCTCGCCTCCTTCGCCGGTATTCTCTGGAGCTTTCTCGCCCTGCCCATGCCGGTCGTTTTCGAGCGTGCCCTGGATATCAGCACCCGCATGACCCTGCCCTTGGCGCTCATTGCTATCGGCGGCGGCTTCAGCCTGGAACGGCTCAAAGGGGATCTGGTGCGGGCCGCTTTCGCCACCGGCATCAAGCTCGTCTGGCTTCCCCTGCTCGCCACCCTCATCCTCATCGCTCTCGGCGTCGGCGGCCAGGATCTGGCCATCGGCATCCTCATGGCCGGCACCCCCGCCGCCACCGCCACTTACATCATGGCCCATCAACTCAAAGGAGACGCCGAACTCGCCGGCTCCATCGTCATGATGTCGACCCTCCTCTCCGCCCTCACCTACACCCTCGCCCTCTTTATCCTCCGCACCCAGGGGCTCTGATCCTTCAAAAGCGGCCGGATCGACGTCTATGGCGTCAAAAGGGACCTCCCTTTCGGCAAGTTCAACAGCCATTTCATCTTCGACCTCTCGCCCCTGGGGTGGAGAAAGCTAACGACATCGGCCTCTACCTTCATGAAAGGCGAGAGATTTTGTGCTCGGAATCAGGTGCTTACGAAAAATCGCTTGTACCACGCCGGGGCGGACTTTTGGCTTCCTTTTTGCTCTCCCGCCTTATCGGGTATACTTAATTCAGGCTTGAGCCGGATTTTTGTCATCAACCCCGACATGGACGGAGAAACGGTGTCAAAAAAACTGATCATCAAATTCCTCAACGGCAGCGAATGCCAGGGACATCTCTTTCAGCCCTTCGACCCGGAAGGGGCCGGCGTGGAAATTTTTCGCCCTGGTGAAGACCGCCCGATCTCTTATCCCTTTGAAGCGATCTGCTTCGTCAAACTCTTTGACGACCCCGACCAAGATGTGCGCGTCAACAGCGTGATCGAGGATCTGCGTACCGCCACCGGCGAAGCCTTCCGCCTGCTGGTCAACCGGGAAGAGCGTTTCAGCAAGGGGGTCTTCGCCTACCCGGAAGCGCCCGGGGCGGACTTCAGCCGCATCTTCTTCACCCGGCGGGGTCTCAATATCAAACGCCTGGATCGCCCCCTCGGCGAGGTGCTGCTCCAGCAGGGAGCGGTGGATGAAAACACCCTGCACTCCGCCCTTGAATTTCAGGAACAGTTGCGTAGACGTCGCCTCGGAGAATTGCTCCGCGAGCAGAACAATCTCACCCAGGAGACGGTCGAAACCGCCCTGACCAACGCCGAAAAGGCCGGACGCTGCCCCCCTCGCTATCGCGTTGGCGACATTCTCATCGACGCTGGCCTGGTGACGCGCAAGCAGGTGGAGGAAGTTCGTGCCCGTCAAGACTCGGAAAAACACAAGCGTCTTGGCACGATCATGGTCGAACGGGGCTGGATCAGTGAGGATCAACTCCTGAACGCCCTGGCGCGGAAGTTCGGGCTGCGAGTCATCGATCTCGACGACATCCAGATTGCCCCCGAGGTGATGCGCCTCATTTCACGCGAACTCGTCGAACGCATGCAAGTGCTCCCGATCGAAGCGACGGAGCATCGCCTGGTGGTGGCGACCTCCACCCCGACCGATCCCACTATCGGCGAGAACCTCCATTTCGCCACCAACCGGCGCATCGAGCTGGTGGTTGCCAGTCCGCGCAAGATCGAGGAGCGCATCAACCAGCTCTTCTACGAATCGGATGAAAAGATCGAGGAGCTGATTCAGGATCTGGACGGGCTGGATGTGGAGGTGGTGGAGGAAAAGGAGCAGGACCGCATCACCGAAACGGACTCCAAGGTCATCAACCTGGTCAATAAGATTCTCCTCGACGGTTTTCGCAAAGGGGTTTCCGATATCCATTTCGAACCGGAGATGGGTCAGCTCCCCCTGATCGTTCGTTACCGCAAGGACGGCGAGTGCTTCACCGCGCACAAGATCGCCGCCCTGTACAAGGCAGCGATCATCAGCCGTATCAAGATTATCGCCCGGCTCGATATCGCCGAACGGCGACGGCCGCAATCGGGGAAAATCCTGCTCAAGCAAGGGAAGGAACGGATCGAATACCGGGTCGAGATCACCCCGACCATCGGTGGCCAGGAAGACGCGGTGCTGCGGATTCTCAACGCCTCGCGCATTCTCTCCCTGGAACAGCTCGGGGTTTCGCAACGCAACCATGACCGCTTTCGCGCCCTGATCAAGAAACCCTACGGCATCATCCTCTGCGTCGGCCCGACCGGCTCGGGGAAAACGACCACGTTGCACTCGGCCATCGCCGAGATCAACACCGGCAACCGCAAGATCTGGACGGCCGAGGATCCGGTGGAAATTACCCAGCGCGGCCTGCGCCAGGTGCAGGTCAACACCAAGATCGGCTTCACCTTCGAGGAGGCGCTGCGCTCCTTCCTGCGCGCCGATCCCGACGTCATCATGATCGGCGAGATGCGCGACGTGATCACCGCCAAGGCCGCCATCGCCGCCTCGCTGACCGGGCATCTGGTCTTTTCCACCCTGCACACCAACAACGCCCCGGAAACGATCGTCCGGCTCATCGAAATGGGAGAAGATCCCATCAACTTTGCCGACGCCATGCTCGGCATCATCGCCCAGCGCCTGGTGCGCCGCCTGTGCACTCAGTGTAAGGTGCCCTATCACCCCAACCCTGAGGAATACGAGCAGCTGGTGGAATCCTACGGGCGGGAATATTTCGAACGCCACGGCATGCCCGCCTACGACGACAAGTTGCTGCTGCAGCGGGCCAAGGGCTGCCCGGCCTGCGACGGTTTCGGCTACAGCGGACGTATCGCCATCCAGGAGCTGCTGGTCAACTCCCCCGCCGTCCGCCTCGCCATCCGTCAGCGCTCGGGGGCGGACATCATCGAGCAGGTGGCCCGTGACGAAGGGATGGTGACCCTGCGCCAGGACGGCATCGAAAAGGTCTTCCACGGCATCACCGACTTCAACCAGGTCAATATGGTCTGCCTCTGACCCTGATCATCGGCATCCGCCCAGATGAAGAACGGGCCGGCTCCCTTTTGGGAACCGGCCCGTTGACGTTTGCATTTCACGCCCCGAAAGAGGCTTTTTTATCAGCCGAGGAGCACGAGCAGATCGCCCTGCTGCACCTGATCCCCCTCCTTGAAGAGGACTTCCTTGACCACACCGTCTTCCTTGGCCTTGACGTTGGTCTCCATCTTCATCGCCTCGGTGGAGAGGAGGGTCTCGCCGGCCTTGACCTCGTCGCCGACATTCACCAGCAGCTTGAAGATCTTGCCCGGCATCGGTGCTCCGACCTGCCTGAATAAGGTGGCCCCGGTCATTAGGACAGGTCGGCGGCGGGAATAAGGTGAGAATCCTTCATGATTATCCCGCCAGTTGGAGAACCGGTCCAGCGTAGCCGGGCCGGGTTTTTTGCCAGAACTCGGTCAGAAACTCGGTCGGCCGGTCCCTGCTGTCAGCATTTATGGTATCGAGATAGGAGAGGATATTCCGCTTGAGGAGGGACTGACTGACGTAATAGAGGAACTACCTGAAGAGAATTTGCAAAGGCTTGAGTTGGAGAGCAGAAAACGGAAGCGATTTTCCGAGGGAATCCTGGCGACAGCACCACGCCCCCCCCCCTTTACATGCGCCTCTCCAAGGCAAGATGGTTCGAGGCCCCCGGGTTTTCCGGGGGCCTCGATAATCTCAAGGTGCGGTAATAAACACCAGGCGATCGGAATCATTGGCCGTTTTTCCATCGCTGCGCACCCCCTCGACGCTCAACTCCAGAACATTGCGACCCGACTCCAGGGGGAGAGTAACAAACTGTCTCGACCCGGGGGAGGGCTCGAACAACGGACGAATATCCTTCTTATTGAGCGTTGCCGTAAATGTGGCCGGATCGATGGTCCCCCCATAATAGATCTGCAAATCAAAGGAAGTAATCCCTTTTTCCATGGTCGTTGTAGCATCTTGCGGCTGATGATACCCAAGGAAGGCATTGACGTCGGCTGGTCGTTGGCCATGCCCGAAATATAATTTTGGTATGAAGTCAACGTACGGTTCCAGCGCTTCGGAAGCGGAGTATTTGTTGGTAACCTTCCATTCCCCCTCTTCCATGACCAGGGTGTAGGGGAGAAGAAACTGATCACCGATATCGTCGATGATCCGTACCACCAGCACCCTGGCATCGAGATAATCCAGGCTCTCGGCAATAACCCCCTGAACGAAGCCACGGCGGAATATGGCCAATTCAGCCATGGGGTCGAGTTGGTTCCTCTCGAAATCGGCCTTTTTTTCAGCAGCGGCCGCTTCCGTCAGAGTCTGGTAGTGCCACTCAAGGTCACCGGCCATGTAGGCCGAGAAAAAAGCATTCAGGGCATTTTCTGGCGTACCATAAGAAGCTTGCCCCTTCTCGGAAATGACTATCGGCCTATTGGGTTCTGCCAAAGAGATGGTTGGACCTATGACCAACTGTAACATCATAAATACTGCCATCAAGCGGTTGCTCATCGCTGAAACCTCCGGTTCAATTCAACAGGGTAGAATCATAAAAGTTGGGCAAAGCAAATTCGACCGGCATCAGGTTGTCGGCCTTGAGATAGGTACGACTGCTCGGAGTTATCTTTAATTCTTTGCCGAAAACCACTGCTGTCTCACAGTTTCACAGCAGGCATAACTGACCGTTCTGCAAGCCGTTTTCTGGCGTTGGTGGGTTAAACAGTTCCGCCAAATCCCGTCGCTCGAACAAGTTCAGTTGCAATATCCGCAACATACGTTGTAACGAGGCGCCGATTTTCGACTGGAACTTCAGAAACGACAGCACCAGGTAGGCGCACAGGGCGATCCAGAGCTGGGTCTTCACCGCGTTCATGGAGGTGCCGAGGAAGCTCTTCACTTTCAGGTTCTGTTTGATCCACTTGAAGAAGAGCTCGATCTGCCAGCGCTCCTTGTAGAGATCGGCCACCGTTTGCGCCGGCAGGTCCAAGGCGTTGGTCACGAACTGATAGACGATGTCCGTTTCCGCGTCCCGATAGGTCACCAGCCGGAAGGTTTCGGAAAGATTCCCCAGCCGGATTTCGCGGTCTTCCGTCACTCCCGGACTTTTGCGGCCCCGGCGCTTTTTGCCGGGCGTGACGATGGCGTTGCTCTTGAGACGGGAGACGAAGAACACCCCGTCCTCGCACAACTCCCGATACCAGGCGTAGTCGGTGTAGCCGCGATCGAAGACCACGTAGGAGCCCTTGGGGAGCGCGAGGGTCCGGGCCAGATTGATTTCGTGCTCCCGGCCCGCGGTCAAATCGACAAAGGCGGGCAGATAGCCGTCGGCGTCGGGTCCGACATGAAGCTTGGCCGCGCCCTTGGTTTTCTGGTACTTGGCCCAGGGGAACAGGGACAGGGTCAGGTCGAGCAGGGAGGCATCCAGTAGATAGATCTTCCCGTTCAGCTTGAATTTCCTGTTCCGTCGCGCCATCGACTGACAGCGCCCCAACAGCCGCTGAAACAGCTCCTCATAGAGCGTATGGGGCTGATTCTCGTTGCAGCGCGCCAGGGTTGCCCGGCTGAACGCCTTGATGCCCAGGTGGTAGATCTTTTGACCTTGAACGGCGAGGTTGTCCACCACGTCCCGCAGGCTGCATCGGCCGGACAGCTGCGCCGTCAGCATGGCGACGAACTGAGTCCAGCGGGTAAACGAACGAAACTTCTGCCCGGCGTGATGCTTATTGGCCAGGGACTGAAATTCATGTCTCGGGAAAATTCGTACTATGCGAAAGAACGGTGCTACAATGCGGCATGGCTCGGAACTCCTTAGTTTTATAATGGTTTTGGCGAACACATTATAACGCAGAGGAGCCTCCGGGCCTTCTATTTTCTGTTCAAACTGTGAGACAGCAGTGGCCGAAAACTTTGATTTTCCCTTCGGCGGTAGCGGTTAAACTCTCGAATTTTGACAATGGCAATAATGTTTCGCTCGCATCCCACTTGGGAAGCCTGCGGTTCTCTGCGGCAATCTATCGCGCTCTAATCCGGCGGCCGACCGAACAGGCAGGCCCGGAACTGGTCGAGTCGGGGATCAAATGCCCGTTGAGCCAATTTCCACAGGCACAATGACAAGAGCCGGCCCCAGAACGGGAGCCGGCTCATGCATTTCATCGAATAATTTCAGTTATCAACACAGAATCACGAGCAGATCGCCCTGCTGCACCTGATCCCCCTCCTTGAAGAGGACTTCCTTGACCACACCGTCTTCCTTGGCCTTGACGTTGGTCTCCATCTTCATCGCCTCGGTGGAAAGGAGGGTCTCGCCAGCTTTGACCTCGTCGCCGACATTCACCAGCAGCTTGAAGATCTTACCCGGCATCGGCGCTCCGACCTGCTTGAATAAGGTGGCCCCGGTCATTAGGACAGGTCGGCGGCGGGAATAAGGTGAGAATCCTTCATGATTATCCCGCCAGTTGGAGAACCGGTCCAGCGTAGCCGGGCCGGGTTTTTTGCCAGAACTCGGTCAGAAACTCGGTCGGCCGGTCCCTGCTGTCAGCATTTATGGTATCGAGATAGGAGAGGATATTCCGCTTGAGGAGGGACTGACTGACGTAATAGAGGAACTACCTGAAGAGAATTTGCAAAGGCTTGAGTTGGAGAGCAGAAAACGGAAGCGATTTTCCGAGGGAATCCTGGCGACAGCACCACGCCCCCCCCCTTTACATGCGCATCTCCAAGGCAAGATGGTTCGAGGCCCCCGGGTTTTCCGGGAGCCTCGATAATCTCAAGGTGCGGTAATAAACACCAGGCGATCGGAATCATTGGCCGTTTTTCCATCGCTGCGCACCCCCTCGACGCTCAATTCCAGAACATTGCGACCCGACTCCAGGGGGAGAGTAACAAACTGTCTCGACCCGGGGGAGGGCTCGAACAACGGACGAATATCCTTCTTATTGAGCGTTGCCGTAAATGTGGCCGGATCGATGGTCCCCCCATAATAGATCTGCAAATCAAAGGAAGTAATCCCATTTACCAGGGTCGTTGTGGCCTCTTGCGGCTGATGATACCCAAGGAAGGCATTGACATCGGCTGGTCGTTGGCCATGCCCGAAATATAATTTAGGAATAAAACGGCTGTACGGTTCCAGCGCTTCAGCATCGGAGAATTTGTTGGTAACCTTCCAAACGCCCCCTTCTCTGACCAGGGTATAGGGGATCAAGAATTGGTCGCCGAGATCGTCGGTGAT
The DNA here is from genome assembly GCF_900111775.1 of Desulfuromonas acetexigens. NCBI lineage: Bacteria > Pseudomonadati > Thermodesulfobacteriota > Desulfuromonadia > Desulfuromonadales > Trichloromonadaceae > Trichloromonas > Trichloromonas acetexigens. Next base: position 66,641 of record NZ_FOJJ01000038.1, read on the forward strand.
TCGAACCACCAGCACCCTGGCATCAAGATAATCAAAGGTCTCGGTAATGGTCCCCTGGACAAAACCACGGCGAAACATGGCCAATTCAACCATCGGGTCGAGTTTATTTTCCTCGTTGTCGGCTTTTTCTACAGCCGCACTCTCTGCTGTCAGGGTCTGGAAGTACCACTCCAGATCCTCGGCCATGCAGGCCGAGAATAATGAGTTCAAGGCGTTTTCCGGGGTATCATAAGAGGCCTGTCCCTTCTCGGAAATGACTATCGGCCTATTGGGTTCTGCCAAAGAGATGGTTGGACCTATGACCAACTGTAACATCATAAATACTGCCATCAGGCGGTTGCTCATCGCTGAAACCTCCGGTTCAATTCAACAGGGTAGAATCATAAAAGTTGGGCAAAGCAAATTTGACCGGCATCAGGTTGTCGGCCTTGAGATAGGTGCGACTGCTCGGAGTTATCTTTAATTCTTTGCCGAAAACTTTGATTTTCCCTTCGGCGGTAGCGGTTAAACTCTCGAATTTTGACAACGGCAATAATGCTTCGCTCGCATTCCCCTTGGGAAGCCTGCGGTTCTCTGCGGCAATCTATCGCGCTCTAATCCGGCGGCCGACCGAACAGGCAGGCCCGGAACTGGTCGAGTCGGGGATCAAATGCCCGTTGAGCCAATTTCCACAGGCACAATGACAAGAGCCGGCCCCAGAACGGGAGCCGGCTCATGCATTTCATCGAATAATTTCAGTTATCAACACAGAATCACGAGCAGATCGCCCTGCTGCACCTGATCCCCCTCCTTGAAGAGGACTTCCTTGACCACACCGTCTTCCTTGGCCTTGACGTTGGTCTCCATCTTCATCGCCTCGGTGGAAAGGAGGGTCTCGCCGGCTTTGACCTCGTCGCCGACATTCACCAGCAGCTTGAAGATCTTGCCCGGCATCGGCGCGCCGACCTGCTTGGCGTCGTCGGGATCGGCCTTGCGGTGCTCGGCGACATCGGATTCGACAGCGAGATCCTTGACCATCACCTGACGGGGCTCGCCGTTGAGTTCGAAGTAGATGTGGCGGGTGCCGTCGGGATGCAGATTGCCAACGGCGTTGAGCTTGATGATCAAGGTCTTGCCCGACTCGATCTCGAAGGTCGTTTCATCCCCGACTTCCAGCCCGTAGAAGAAGACCGGCGTCGGTACCTTGGAGAGATCGCTGTATTCCTGACGCTCGCGATCAAACGTTTCGAAGACGCCGGGATAGAGAACCGCCGAGAGCACTTCCCGCTCGCTGATCGGATGGCCGAGCTTTTTCTCCACTTCAGCCTTTTTGGCGGCGAAATCGACCGGCTCCAGCAGTTCGCCGGGGCGGCAGGTCAGGGGCTTTTCGTCCTTGAGAATGATCCTCTGCAACTCCGGCGGAAAACCGCCCACCGGCTGGCCGATCATCCCCTTGAAGAAGTCGATGACCCCCTGCGGGAAGGTATAGTCCATCCCCCGCGCGAAAACATCCTCCGGCTCCAGGTTGTTCTGGATCATGAACATGGCCATGTCACCGACAATTTTCGACGAGGGCGTGACCTTGATCACATCGCCGAACATGTCGTTGACCTTGCGGTACATCTCCTTGCACTCTTCCCAGCGGTGCCCGAGTCCCAGGCCTTCGACCTGCGGCTTGTAGTTGGAGTACTGGCCGCCGGGGATTTCGTGATGATAGACCTGGGCGGTGCCGCTGCGCAGCTCCGACTCGAAGGGGGCGTAGTAGGTCCGTACCGTCTCCCAGTAGTTGGCCAGTTGCTGAATCCCCTGCTGGTCGAGACGGGGATCCCAGATCGTCCCTTCCAGGGCGGAGAGCAGGGCGTTCATGTTCGGCTGGGCGGTCAGACCCGAAACCGAGGAGAGCGCCACATCGACGATGTCGACCCCAGCCTGGGCGGCCATCATCAGCATCGCCCCGCCATTGCTGGAGGTATCGTGGGTGTGCAGATGGATGGGAATACCGACTTCGTTCTTCAGGGCGCGAATCAGTTTCTCGGCGGCGAAAGGCTTGAGCAGGCCGGCCATATCCTTGATCGCCAGGATGTGAGCGCCCATCGACTCCAGCTCCTTGGCCAGATCGACGTAGTACTTGAGGGGATACTTGTCCCGCTTGGGATCAAGGATATCCCCGGTGTAGCACATGGCCGCCTCGCAGATGGCGTTATTCTTGCGCACCGCGTCCATGGCCACCTTCATCCCCTTGGTCCAGTTCAGGGAGTCGAAGACACGGAAGACGTCGATGCCGCTCTCCGCCGCCTTGGCGACGAACTCCTCGACGACGTTATCAGGGTAGTTGGTATAGCCGACGGCGTTGGAGCCGCGCAGCAGCATCTGGAAGAGGATGTTGGGAATCTTGGTGCGCAGGCGGTCAAGGCGCTCCCAGGGATCTTCCTTGAGAAAGCGCATGGAAACGTCGAAGGTGGCGCCCCCCCACATCTCCAGAGAGAAGAGCCCGCCGCCGAGATAGCTGGTGGCTTCGGCGATGCGCTCCAGATCGTAGGTGCGGAAGCGGGTCGCCATCAGCGACTGATGGGCGTCACGCATGGTCGTATCGGTAATGAGCAGCTTGCGCTCCTTGAGCGCCCACTGGGCCAGCCCCTCCGGCCCTTTTTCCAGCAGGATGTCGCGACTCCCCCGGGGGCGCACGGCGTTGTAGGGGATATCGGGAATATCGGCCTCGCGCAGATCGGTGGAACGGAGCGGCTGCTTGATGCCGGGATAGCCGTTGACCACCGTATGTCCCATGAACTTGAGCAGTTTGTTGGCGCGGTCCTTCTTCTCACGAATTTTGAAAAGTTCCGGATTTTCGTCGAGATAGGAGGTATCGCACAGGCCGTCGAGGAAAATTTTGTGGGTGATGACATTTTCCAGAAAGCCGATATTGGTCTTCACCCCGCGGATACGGAACTCCTGCAGGGCGCGATGCATGGAGCGGGCTGCCGTGTGGAAGTTCAGTCCCCAGGTGGTGATCTTCACCAGCAGCGAATCGTAGTGAGGGGCAATGCGCGAACCCGAGTAGGCATTGCCGGCGTCGAGGCGCACGCCGAAACCGGCGGGGCTGCGATAGACCTTGAGGGTGCCGAAATCGGGGGCGAAATTGTTGGCCGGATCCTCGGTGGTGACCCGGCACTGGATGGCGTGGCCGCGCAGTTCGATATCGGCCTGGCTGCCGACACCGATCTCCGGATCGGAGAGCTTATGCCCCTCAGCCACGAGGATCTGGGTCTGCACCAGATTGCGCCCGGTGACCGCCTCGGTGACCGTATGTTCCACCTGGATGCGCGGATTGGTCTCGATGAAATAAAAATTCTGCTCCTTATCCATCAAGAATTCGACCGTGCCGGCATTGATGTAACCGACGCTGCCGGCGATCTTCATAGCCATGGCACAGACTTCCTCACGCTTCTCGGGAGAGAGACTCGGCGAGGGGGCCAGCTCGATGACCTTCTGATGGCGACGCTGGATGGAGCAGTCACGCTCGAAGTAGTGGACGATGTTGCCGTGCTTGTCGCCCATGATCTGCACTTCGATGTGCTTGGGCTTTTCCAGATATTTTTCCAGAAAAACCGAAGCGTTGCCGAAAGCCGCCTTGGCCTCGGAAGCCGCCGACTTGAGACCTTCGAGCAGCTCCTTCTGGTTGTAGGCAACGCGCATACCGCGCCCGCCGCCGCCGGCGGCGGCCTTGACGATCACCGGGTAACCGCAGGATTTGGCGAAGATCAGGGCTTCTTCTTCACTGGTCACCGGCTTCTCGGTACCGGGAACCACCGGCACCCCGGCGGACACGGCCACCTTGCGGGCCGCCACCTTGTCGCCGAGTTGCCGCTGAATCTCGGCGGTGGGGCCGATGAAAGAAATGCCGGCCCGCTCGCAGGCCTCGGCGAATTCAGGATTTTCCGAAAGAAAGCCGTAGCCGGGATGGATGGCGTCCACTTCCTTCTTGCGGGCCAGGTCGATAATCTCATCGATGCCCAAATAGGCATCGATAGGACCCTTGCCCCGACCGATCAGGTAGGCTTCATCGGCCTTGTAACGGTGCAGAGTGAGCTTGTCCTCTTCTGAATAAATGGCCACCGTCTTGATACCCAGCTCGGTACAAGCGCGAAAAATGCGAATCGCGATTTCGCCCCGGTTGGCGGCCATGACCTTCTTGAACTTGCGTACTTCCATCAAACCTCCTCGACTGTCGGCGCCAGTGCGCGGAAAAAACGTTTATCGAAAATAAAACAATTACAGCAAGGCTTAAAGTTTAGTTATATTTAAAATTTTGCGTGATTTTAAATATTTAGACAGATTTCGATGAGACGAAACATCTAATCAATTCAAGGGAGTCTTGTCAATATGAAATATTGTTTTAATTTATCTCGAATAGGCTTCGGAATCTCTTCCGGCTGCGGGAACCCCACCTCGATCCTCCGAAAGACCTTGCCGGTGCGGGGGAGAACATGCTAAAAATTCTCCGTCAAGTAAATGACGCCCCCTTGCCGGAGACTTGCCATGAAAGAGCAGCGCCCCCGCATTCTCGTCATCGATGACGAGGAACCGAACCGCGAAGCCCTCTCCCTGCTGCTGAAAAGCGCGAACTATCAGGTCGCGGCGGCCGGCACCGGGGAAGACGCCCTCGTTCTGCTGCGTCAAGCCCCCTTCGAGGTCGTCGTCACTGATCTCTTTCTCCCCGACCTCAGCGGCATCGACATCCTCAAGTGGGTCAAAAGCAATGCACCCCAGACCAGCGTCATCGTCATCACCGGCCAGGCCTCGGCAGAGACCGCCGTCCAGGCCATGAAGGAGGGGGCGCTCGACTACATCACCAAACCCTTCAATTTCGAGGAATTGAAGATCCAGATCGCCAAAGCCCTGGAGAAGAGCGCCCTGGTCGCGGAAAATATCTACCTGCGCCAGCAACTGCGGGGCAAGTACAAATTCGACAACATCATCGGCAACAGCGCCGCCATGCAGCAGATTTTCGCCCGCATGGAGCGCATCGTCCAGACCGATTCGACCATCCTCATCCTCGGTGAATCGGGGACCGGCAAGGAACTGGTGGCCAAGGCCATCCACTACAACGGCCCGCGCAAGGACAAGCCCTTTGTCGCCATCAACTGCGGGGCGATTCCCGCCGAACTGCTCGAAAGCGAACTCTTCGGCCATGCCCGCGGCGCCTTCACTGGCGCCGTCGCCGACAAGCCCGGCAAGTTCGAACAGGCCCACAACGGCACCCTCTTTCTTGATGAAATCGGCACCATGCCCCCCCACTTGCAGATGAAGCTGCTGCGCGTGCTTCAGGATCAGGTCGTCGAGCGGGTCGGATCCGACAAAAGGCTCAAACTCAACATCCGTTTGATTTCCGCCACCAACGCCGATCTGGAAGAAGAGGTCAAAAACGGCCAGTTCCGGGAAGATCTTTACTACCGCCTCAACGTCATCCCCATCCACCTCCCCCCGATGCGGGAGCGGCGGGAAGACATTCCCCTTTTGGCCCACCACTTTCTGCGCAAATACTGCCGGGAAATGAACCGGACGCTGATGACCATCGCCGATATAGCCATGCTTCGCCTGCAGGATTACGACTGGCCGGGGAACGTGCGCGAACTGGAGAATATCATCGAACGCACCGTTGCCCTGACCGCTGGTGATCATATCGAAGTCCGCGACCTGCCGGCGAACATCGCCCGCCTCGACACGCCGGCGAATCCCTTCGATCCCGGCTGCCCGCGCATTCCGGCGGAAGGACTCGACCTCGGGGTAACTTTGGAAAGCATCGAAAGGACGTTGATCCGGCAGGCGCTGGAGATGGGCAAGGGCGTCAAGGCCCGGGCGGCGGCCCTGCTCGGCCTCAACCGCACCACCCTGGTAGAAAAGATCAAGCGCCTCAAACTCGAAAGCTGATCGGCGGACAGCCGTCGATCCGATCGACAAAAAAGGCGCCCCGCAAGGCGCCTTTTCAAACAATCATCGCAAACAGTTCGTCCCCGTTCCGGGCCATGCGGCCCATTCCACCACGCGTCAGGCAGGACGATAAGTCGTGCAACTGCCGCGCTGATCGAGCCGAATCACCGGCTCCCCCGGAGCCGCGCTACGCCGGCACCGGCCACCTTGGTTGTGCTTGCATTTCGCACTGCAAACCACTCGTACCATGTCGTACCTCCTCCAGAGATTAGCTGTTGCTCATACGGCGAAATTTAAGCACAGCCTCCGGCAAAAGGAAAGCGGTTTTCTTAGAGATTGTTTACTTTGTGGAGTTTCCCTATCAATTCGGGGGGTTGTCAAGGCGAAGCTGATGGGCCTTGGTAAAAAAACCGCGCCGACCGAAGATCAGGATCAGAAAGGAGGTCACCGCCACGCTGGCGGTGATGACACACATGATGGCGATCTGGTAGCGCACCGCCAGCAGTGGTTCGGTGCCGGAGAGGATCTGGCCGGTCATCATGCCGGGGAGAAAGACGATGCCCATGGCGGCCATGGCATTGATGGAAGGGATCAGGGCCGCGCGAAAGGCGCCACGCACAGCCTCGGCCGACGCCTGTCGGGCGCTCGCCCCAAGGCAGAGGGAGGTTTCGATCTCCAGCCGCCGCTCTTTCATCTCCGCGGTCAGGCGTTCGGCAGCCAGGCTCGCGCCGGTCATGGAGTTGCCGATGATCATGCCGGCGAGCGGGATGAGATAGCGGGGGTCGTACCAAGGGGTGAGGCCGATAACCAGGGTGCAGAAGAAAAAGGTAGCGCCGAAGCAGCCGAAAAAGAGAGAGACCCCCACTACCCGATGAAAGCGCGGCATGCGGTCCTTGACCCGCGCGCCGACGGCATGCACGGCGAAGCCGCCCATGACCAGCAGGATGAGGAGCACCAGCGCCGGACTGGCGAGGGTGAAGACGGTTTTCAGCAGGTAGCCGACCAGAAACAGCTGCGCGATCATGCGCAGGGAGGACCAGAGCAGGTCCCGCTCCTGGCCGATGCCGTTCCAGCGGGCCAGGGCGGCGACAAAGAGGATCAGGCCGTAGACCAAGGCCAGATCGACCAGGGAAAGATCGACGACGCCGTCACTCATGGGTATCCTCCGGCGAAGCGAGAAAACGCCGCAGGGCGTCGGCGCGGGGATTTTCGAAGAAATCGGCGGCCGTGCCCTCTTCGAGAATCCGGCCGTTTTCGAGAAAGGCCGCCCGATCGGCCACGCGTTGCGCCAGGCGCAGATCGTGGGTGAGCATAACCAGGGTCAGGCGCTCTTCCCGGCGGATGTCGCGCAGGGATTGTCCGAGTTGGTCAGCGGTGGGGCGATCGAGGGCGCTGGTCGGCTCGTCGAGGAGCAGCACCCCCGGCCCGGTCAGCAGGACGCGGGCCAAGGCCAGGCGCTGCTGTTGGCCGATGGAGAGGGAACGGGCCTGACGGGGGAGCAGATCCCCAGGCAGTCGGCAGAGGTCGAGCACCCGCCGTACATCTTCGGAATCGGCCGCAGGTTGCGGCAGGCCGCGAAAAACGAAGGGGCGTCGCAGATTGTCGAGGACCGTGCCGTCGTACATGAAAGATACTTGCGGCACGGCGGCAACGCGCCGCCGCAAGGCCAGGGGGTCGAGACTACCGATGTCGACTCCGGAAAGCAGAATGCGGCCGGCATCGGGATCTTCCAACCGGTTCAGTAGCCGCAGCAGGGTGCTCTTGCCGCCGCCGGAGGGGCCGACCACCACCATCAGGCAGCCCGCCGGCACCGTCAGATCGATGCCGCGCAGAATCTCCACCGGCCGCCCCTCGGGATCGCGCCGCGCCTTGCGCAGTCCCTCCAGCACCAAGCTCTCCCCCGAGCCGGTCATCCACTGCCTCGCAGGCGCTTGAGAACCTGCTTCAGATCTTCCCAGGCTTCCTGTTTGGCCGCCGGGTTGCGCAGCAGATAAGCGGGATGGTAGGTCGGCAGCAACGGAATGCCCTGATAGTCCCGCCACTGGCCGCGCAGACGGCTGATCGGGGTATTGTCGCCGAGCAGGGACTGGCTGGAGACACGGCCCAAAGCCAGGATCATCTCCGGTGCGATCGCCGCCAGCTGGCGTTCGAGAAAAGGACGACAAGCGGCGACTTCCCCGGGTTCCGGATCACGGTTGCCGGGGGGACGACATTTGATGACATTACAGATGTAGACCTCGGAGCGCTCCAGGCCGATGGCGAAGAGCATCCGGTCGAGCAGGCGTCCGGCCTCGCCGACGAAAGGTTCCCCCCGCTCATCCTCTTCCCGCCCCGGCCCTTCGCCGACCAGCACCAGCCGGGCGCGCGGAGCACCGACGCCGAAGACGATGTGGTGCCGCCTCTTGGCCAAAGGGCAACGCTGGCAGTCGCCGAGGTCGGCATGGATCTCGTCGAGGGTTTCGCTCCGGCAAGGAGCCATCCCTCCCCGGTCGAGCCCGCGCACGTTCGGCGGACAGATCGACGGATCGGCGACGAGGGGGGGCATCGGCAGTGCCCCGAGACCGAGCCGATCGAGATCCTGCAACACCCCCCGCGCCTGGGCGAGGGCTTCGCGCAATTCCTGACGGAGATTTTCCGGCATGCTGATTCCAGTGGAAAGGGGTGACTCCGGCCGGTACTCCTTTACTTGACCGCCGGTAAGGATTATCCTGCTACCATATTTTTCCGAGATGCCTATGTTATTGCGTTGCGCTTTCCTTTTTATCCTTCTGCTGCTGACACCCGGCGAGGCCCTGGCCTGGGGGATCGGCGTGCATCTGCAGCTTGGCTCCCATATCCTCGCCAATCTCCAGCAGCTGCCGCCGCTTTTGCAGACCCTGCTCGGCGCCTATCCTCAGGATTACCTCTACGGTTGCATCGCCGCCGACATCACCCTGGGCAAGAAATTCACCCACTATCTGCAACACTGTCACAGCTGGCGCATGGGGCGGAAGATTCTCGACGCGGCCCAAAGCGCCCCGCAAAAAGCCTGCGCCTACGGCTACCTGAGCCACCTCGCCGCGGACACCGTCGCCCACTCCTACCTGGTGCCGTTCAAGATGGCGCGCACCTTCAACACCGTCTTTCTCAAGCACGCCTACTGGGAGGTGCGCGCCGAGGCACAGGTGCCGCCGGAGATCTGGGCGGTGGCCCGGAGCATCGCCCGCAAGCGTTTTCCCGACAACGACCTGCTGCTACGCGGGGAGCTCTCGGACACCATCTTTTCCTTTACCACCAACAAGCGGCTCTTCAATTCCCTGCTGCTGCTCAGCCGTCTGCGCCAATGGCAGAAGATGCTGCGCTCCATCGATCACAACTCCAAGTGGACCTTCAGCCCGGCCGACCAGGAGGAATATCTCTCCCTGGCTCGGGAGGCGGGGATGAGCATCCTGACACGGATGGAAGAAAGCCCCTACTGGAAGGCCGATCCCACCGGCGAGCGGGCGATCAACGCCGCCAAGATGATCCGCAAGAACCTCAATCTCCTCTGGCTCGACGGCAAGCTCCCGGACAAGGACGGCGAAGCGATCCTCGCCGACCTCAAACCCCGCTTCCGCGAAGGCATCACCCGCCCCGACGACCTGCTGAAACTGCTCTCGGCATATTGATCGGGCGAGGCGTGCCTCGCCCCTACAGCGAAGGTTTCAGCAATCGGGCAATGCGGTCGAGGAGCTGGTCGGCGACCTCGTCCTTGCCGAGCAAGGGGAGCTCCTCGCCGGAGCCGTCCCGGTAGAGCAGGCGCACGGCGTTGGTGTCGACGTCGAAACCGGCATCGCTGCGGCTGACGTCGTTGGCGACGATCAGGTCGAGATTCTTCTCCGTTAATTTTTTACGGGCGTTTTCCAGAAGATCGGCGGTCTCGGCGGCGAAGCCGACCAGCAGCCGATTCCCCTTGCGGCTTCCGAGCTCGGCGAGGATGTCCGGATTTTTCTCCAGCGGCAGAATCAGCGATCCCTCCAATCCCTTCTTGATCTTCTGCTCGGCGCGCATGGCCGGACGATAATCGGCGACCGCCGCCGCCTTGATCACCACCGTCGCCTCCTCCAGTCGCTGCAACACGGCCTCGCGCATCTGCCGAGCACTCGTCACCGGCACCAGCTCGATCCCGACCGGCGCCGCCAGGGCCGTCGGGCCGCTGACCAGGATCACCCGCGCCCCGCGCCGACGGGCGGCTCGGGCGATGGCGTAGCCCATCTTCCCCGAGGAGTAGTTGCTCAGGTAACGCACCGGATCAAGCTCCTCGCGGGTCGGTCCGGCGGTGACCAGCACCGTCTCTCCGGCCAGATCCTGGGGGCTGAGCAGGGCCAGGGTCTCCTCGAAAATCCGTGCCGGCTCCGGCATCTTCCCCTTCCCTTCCCAGCCGCAGGCGAGAAAGCCCGTGGCCGGCTCGAGGAAGCGGTAGCCGAACCCCTCCAGCTTCTTCTGATTCATCTGATAGACCGGATTCTCGTACATATTGACGTTCATCGCCGGAACGAAAAGGACCGGCGCCTTGGTCGCCATCAGGGCCGTGCTGAGCAGGTCGTCGGCCAGGCCGTTCGCGACCTTGCCGATGAGATTGGCCGTGGCCGGCGCCACCACCACCAGATCGGCGCGGTCGGCCAGGGAGATGTGGCCGATTTCCCGTTCCTGATAGAGATTGAAGAGCTCGGTGTGCACCGGGTTGCCGGAAAGGGTCTGAAAGGTGAGCGGCGTCACGAATTCGCGGGCGCTCGCGGTCATCACCACGAAGACCTCGGCCCCGGCCTTGACGAAGAGCCGCAGCAGTTCCACCGCCTTGTAGGCGGCGATGCCGCCGGTGACGCCGAGAAGGATGGTTTTACCCTTGAGCATGGCGGTTTCTCCCTTTAGATGAATGCGCCGACAAAGGGGTTGTTGCGTTTTTCCCGGCCGATGCTGGTGTCGGGACCGTGGCCGGGATGCACCACCGTCGCCTCGGGCAGCACCAGCAACTGTTCGCGGATGGCGGCCAGCAGCTGTTCGTGATTCCCCCCGGCAAGGTCGGTGCGGCCGATGGAACCGGCAAAGAGGGTATCGCCGGCGAAGAGATGGCCGTCGACCAGCAGGCAGATGCCGCCAGGGCTGTGCCCGGGAGTATGGATGATTTGGATACGCAGCTCGCCGACACTCAACTCCTCCCCGCCGACCAGGGTGCGAGTCGGCGCCGGAGACGGGACGACGCTCAGGCCGAAAAGCTCGGCATGACGCTCGGACTGGGCGAGCAGCGGCACATCCTTTTCGTGGATCAGCAGCTCGGCACCGGTTTTTTCGACCAGAAACGCATTGGCGCCGATATGGTCGAAATGGCCGTGGGTGTTCACCACCAGCCTGGCCTGCAACCCGGCACGATCGAGCGCCGCGAGAATCCGCCCGCCCTCGTCGCCGGGATCGACCACCAGCGCCTCGCGGGTCGTCTCGCAACCGACGATGTAACAATTGACTTGCAGCGGCCCGACCGGCAACGCTTCGATGATCATCTTATCCCTCCTTGCCCGAATCTTCGCCGAAAAGGTCGAGGCTTTTGCCCTTGAGCTGATCCCCCAGGGTGAAGCCGAAACCGCGCTTCGGCTGTTCCTTGCCCCGATTTGCTTCCGGCGCCTTCGGCCGCTCGCTCGCTACCGGCCGGGATGGCGGCGGGGCGGCGACCGTTTTCTGCTGTGCGGCTGCCGGAGCCGGGGCGGACGACGCGCGGGAGCTGCCGTCGCGGAAGAAATAGCGATCGTAGAGGCGATGGTAGCTGGTCCAGGAACCCTCCCGATCCGGTTCCTTGGCGATATGCGAACTCACTCCGTTGATCTTCGAGTCGAGGTCGTCGATGAAATTGAGGACGACCGCTTCCAACGTCTTCGGCCGCTTCGGCGAGCCGTATTCGTACTGGCCGTGGTGCGACAGCAGCAGGTGCTTGAGAATCATCGCCAGCTTCGGCGGAAATCCGGGGAGGCCCTGAATCTTCTCGCCGATCATCTCCACCCCCATGACCAGGTGGCCGATCAGCTTGCCTTCGTCGCTGTAATCGAAAGAACGCTCGTAGCGCAGCTCGTCGACCTTGCCGATGTCGTGCAACAGGGCGCCGACGATGAGCAGATCGCGATCGATTCCGGGATAACGACGGCTGACGTCGCAGGCCAGAGTCGCCACCGCCAGGGAATGTTCAAGCAGCCCGCCGAGGTAGACGTGATGCATCGCCTTGGCCGCCGGCGCCGCCGTGTAACCGGCCATGAATTCATCGTCGGCAAGAAAGGCTTCCATCAGCGCCTTGAGATGAGGATTATCCAGGGCGGCGACCCGCTCCGCCAGCTCGGCGCGCATTTCCGCAACCGGCCGCTCGGAAACGGGGAGGAAATCGGCGAGATCGACCTCGTCTTCGGGAACCGGCGTCAGCTCCTGAATCACCAGCTGCATCTTGCCGAGATAGACGCTGGCCTTGGCCTTGATGGCGATGAAATCGTTCTTCTCGAAGCTGGCAGCGAGCTCGTCGACCCGGTCCCAGACCCGGCCTTCGACCTCCCCGCTGCGGTCGGCCAGACGCAGGGTCATGTAGGGCTTGCCGTTCTTGGCCATGGCCAGGGTCTTGTCGCCGACCAGAAAAACCCCGTCGACCCAATCCCGCTCCTTGATCTGCGTGACAAAAATATTCTTCAAAGATGGCTCCCATTCACTGTGGTGAGAATGTTTTCCGCAACCCGCAAACCGTCGAGGGCCGCGCTCATGATGCCGCCGGCGTAACCGGCCCCCTCCCCCGCCGGATAGAGCCCGGGATGGGAGAGGGATTGCCCCGCCTCATCGCGGAGGATGCGCAAGGGGGCGGATGTCCGGCTTTCCACCCCGATCAATGTCGCCTCGGCGGTGACGAAACCCCGCATCTTGCGGTCGAAATGGGGCAAGGCCCGGCGCAAGCCGACGGTCACGAATTCCGGCAGCACCTCGGCCAGGGCCGCTTCCCGCACCAGCGGTCGGCAGCTGGAGCGCACCTGGCCGCCCGCGCGGCCGAGAAAGGCCATGAGATTCTGCGCCGGCGCCCGATAATCGCCACCGCCGGCGGCGAAGGCCGCCTGCTCCCAATGGCGCTGAAAACGGACCCCGGCCAGGGGATCGTTTCCGGCGAAATCGTCGGGGCGTACCGCCACCACCAGGGCGCTGTTGGAGAAGGGACCGTCCCGCCGCGCCAGACTCATGCCGTTGACCACCACCCCACCCGTTTCCGAGGCGGCGTTGATCACCTCGCCGCCGGGGCACATGCAGAAGGAGTAGACCCCCCGGCCGCTTTCCGGATCGTTCCAGGTCAGAGCGTAGTCGGCGGTCGGGAGCTGGGGATGGCCGGACATGCCGTACTGGATGCGGTTGATGAGCGCGGCCGGATGCTCCACCCGCACCCCCAGGGCGAAGGGCTTGGCCTCCAGGCGCACGCCCAAACGCTGAAGCATTTCATACGTATCGCGGGCGCTGTGCCCGGGAGCGAGGACCAGGCTGTCGCAGGGGAGCAGCGCGCCGTCCGCCAGGACACCGCCGACCACCCGCCCGGCGCGAGACTCTAAGCCGTCCAGGCAAGCGTTGAAGCGGATCTCCACCCCCAACGCCTGCAAGCGGCGACGGAACTCGATCAGCACCCGACGCAGGCGATCGCTCCCCACATGGGGCTTGGCCTCAACGAGAATCCGCTCCGGCGCGCCGCAGTCGACCAGGGTGCGCAGCACCTGAAAGGTTCGGGGATCGTTCAGACGAGTGGTGAGCTTGCCGTCGGAGAAGGTTCCCGCCCCCCCTTCGCCGAACTGCACGTTGCTCGCCGGATCAAGAACACCCTCGGCCCAGAAGCGCTCCACGTCCCGCACCCGCTCTTCCACCGGGCGCCCCCGTTCGAGCAGCGTCACCGTCGCCCCGCGCTCGGCCAGATGCAAAGCGGCGAAGAGCCCGGCTGGCCCCATCCCCACCACTAGCGCCCGATGGGGACGGGCAACCCGGACGATCTCCGGCGATACCGGCGCCGGGGCCGTTTCCAGTCGGGCCAGACCAGCATGACGGCGGAGCAGCGCGGCTTCGTCGGCAACGGAGAACTCCACCGTGTAGACCCGCAGCACCCGGGGCTTCTTGCGGGCATCGATCCCCCGCCGGACGATGCGTAGAGCGCGGATGCCGTCGGGAGCAAGACCGAGGATGTCGGCCGCCTTGCGCGGCAGCAAGTCCTCGTTTTCATCCAGATTCAGGGGGATTTCCCGCAGGCGCAGCGCCATTCTATGGTTACTCCAGCGGCAGCTGCACGTGAAAGGTCGTCCCCTGCCCCGGCACGCTCTCCACCCAGATACGTCCGCCGTAGGTCTTGACGATGCGCAACACGACCGAGAGACCGCAACCGGTCCCCTTGGACTTGGTAGTGTAGAAGGGGTCGAAGATATGATGAAGGTGTTCCTCGGGGATCCCCGCGCCGGTGTCGCTGATGGTCACGTAAATAGCCTGGTTGTCATGGCGCAGCTCGAAATCGAGGGTGCCCCCCTGTTGCATCTCGTAGAGGGCGTTGGCGAGAATGTTGTTGAAGACCTGTTCCAGCTCCTTGCCGTCGGCCAGAATCGGCGGCGGCATCGTCGCGAAGGTTTTATTGAGGGTGACGCCATAGGCCCGGATCTGCTCGGCGAACCCTTCCAGCACCTGGTCGATGATCTCCGGCAGGGACTGCATGTGCAGTTCAAAGCGGGGGCGCTTGCTCGAAGCGAGCAGGTTGATGAGGATGTCGTCGATGCGATCGACCTCCTTGAGCGCCTTGTCCACATAGGAAACCGGCTCGCTGCCGGGTTCCAGGCCGTTTTTCAGGAGTTGCATAAAGAGGCTGATGGTATTCAAGGGGTTGCGGATTTCGTGAGCCATGCCGGCGGAAAGATGGCCGAGGGCGACGAGCTTCTCCCCCTGGACAATCTCGGCGTGGGCCTGCTCCAGTTCCCGGCTCTTCTCCGCCACCCGCCGCTCCAACTCCCGGTTCCACTCCTCGATTTCCCGCAGCAGTCGTTCCCGCTCCTGGCGTAACTCCTTGTTGTTCAGCTCGATTTTACGGATGCGCAGGACGGTTTCCAGCCGGTCGATCAGATCCTGATTATTGAAGGGTTTGAGGATATAGTCGGAGGCGCCGGCCTTCATCAACTCGACGGCGATCTCCTCGCTCCCCTTGCCGGTAAACATGATGACATAGGTTTCAGGATAGCCTTCGCGAATCTTCTTCAGGGCAGTCAGGCCGTCCATGTAGGGCATCATGTAGTCGAGCAGCACCACCGCCGGACGCTGCTCTTCGATCAACGCCATTCCCGCCTCACCGTTTTCGGCGGTCAGGACCTCGAACCCCCGGGCGCGCAGAATCATGGAGGTCAGTTCCCGAATGATCTTTTCGTCGTCCACCACCAGGATTCGTCGATCCATGTTTTCCACCTCCGTGCCCCTCCATTGACTGACTGGCTCGTTTCTTGACAGGGCAGGATAGCCGTCAGCCTTTTTTTTGACAAGGAGAAATCCCCTCCAGGATGAATACCCCGAATAACGGCCGAGGATGCTTCCAGTAACCAGTTAAAAAAGCCCCTCCGAAAACGGCTTTGATCTTGCATATGGCCACTGGAGATGCTAACTATTCGCGGCTTAAATTTCGGGCTTTAGGCTCCTGCTTTGTCGACAGGTTCACAGTGCTTTACGATTTTTCGAAAAAAATTACCTTGTTCCTTCTGATTGGCTTCTGTCTTGGCGTCGCCCCCCAGACCCGGGCCGAATTGAATCTGGGGATAACGGGGGGGCAGATGGCGGCGCTAGGCGGTGAAAACGCGGCGCGTACCTGGGTCCAAGAGTTGGAAAAAAACCTCGGTGAAGCCGTTTCTCTAAGGATCTTCCCCGACGACGACAGCCTGTTTCTATGGATGGAGCGCTACCGCGTCGTGGAGCTGGGACTGACTTCGGCGCAGACGGCCCAGGAGCAGCCAAACGGGCGTTTTTACACCATCAGCCGAGGCGTAAGCAGCGACGCGGTGCTGCTCATGCGACCGGATCTGTCGGCCACCCGCCAGGAGAGTCTGCGCCACCATGCCTGGTCGGCCCTGCCCGACCTGGAACACCATCATGCCGTCGAACTCGCTCGCCAGGGCCGAATGGATGAAGCCCTGCGCCGACTGGCGGCGTTGCGTGCCGCCCGTCCCGAAAACCGCTGGCTGGTCTACGACACCCTGGTGGTGCTCGGATGGGCCGAAAAAGATGGCGAAGCGGCGGATCTTGCCGGGCGGATCTCCCTGGACGAAGCGCCGGCCTATGTCCTGGAGTCGGTCGGCAAATCCCTGCGTAACCTCCGCCGATACGCCGACGCCGGCGAGCTTTATGCTCAGGCCCTGGTCCGCTTCCCGAAACGCACGTCGCTCGCGGTCGGGCAGGCATACGCTCTCGCCGACGGGGGACGGGCGTCCGAGGCCGCAACCCTCGTCAACAACTTGCGCGACACCCATCCAACGAATCCAGAGGTGCTGGAAGCGGGCCTCTATGTCGCCCGCCGACAAGGGGATCTTCCGGCGCAACTTGACTGGAGCCAACGACTGCTCGACCCGGTTCCGGCTCACGAGGCGGCCCGGCAAGCCCGACTGCAAGCCCTCGACGGCCTCGGCGCCAGCCACCTGGCCGTGGACCTGGCCGAAACCGCCACGCCCCAAGCGGACCGCGCGACCTCGTCGACCCTGCGCGCCAACCGCGCCGCGCAGCAGGTACGTTGGGGCATTGTCGAACCGCCCAGCGAAGCCGAACGCTTCGCCGCCACCGACCGGGCGCTGGCCCTGCTCGAAGAGAACCTGGCCGCGCTGAATCCGGGAAATCCGGCCGACGCCGCGCTGATCCGTCAGGGCCGCCTCGATCGGCTGGTGGCCCTGCGCGACCGGGTGCGCATGGCGGAGGCCGTGAGCGAATATGAAAGCCTGGTCGCCGACGGCATCGAAATCCCCCCCTTCGCCCGGCAAGCCGCCGCCGACGCCTATCTCTATCTGCGGCAACCGGAACAGGCGCGGGATCTATACCTGCAAGTGCTCGAGGCGCAACACGGCAACTTCACCGCCCAACACGCCCTTTTCTACGCCTACATCGAACTGGAAGATTTCGAGCAAGCCCTCACTCTGGTCGACCGGTTGGCGGAGCGGGAGCCGATCTGGATCCGCCCGGGCGGCAGTCGCACTCCCAGCCCCAACCGGCGCGGTCTCGATGCCGCGATCACGGCGACCCAGGCCCGCCTTTTCGGCGACGACCTCGAAGAGGCGCAAAAACGCATCGAGGAACTGCGTGATATGGCGCCGCGCAATCCCGATCTGGTCCGTCAGGCCGGGGATGTGGAATCGGCCCGGGGCTGGCCGCGCCGGGCGCGGGAATCGTACCTGCGGGCAGAGCGCATCGAACAAGAAAATGTCGGCACCCGGATGAGCCTGGCCGACAGCCATATGGCGCTGCGGGAATTCGACCAGGCCGAGCCTATCATCGCCGACCTCTATCGGCGCTTTCCGGAAAATCGCCAGGCCCAGCGCCTGATGCGCCGCTGGGAAATCCACCAGATGCGCGAGCTGCGCGCCGGCGCCGCCTATGCCGACAACAGCGGCGCCGAACCGGCGAGCAAGGAGTTGCGGCTGGACGCCACCCTCTTCTCCGCCCCTTTTCTCACCCACTACCGCGCTTTCGCCGGCTGGTCCTGGAGCCGCGCCGACTTTCCCGAAGGCGAGGGTATCTACCGCCGTTACGGTGCCGGTCTCGAATATCGCGACCGCGATCTCGAAGGCATTCTCGAAATCAGCGCCAATCAGGCCGATGGCGACGACCTGGGGCTGGCCCTGGCCGGACGCCGACATCTGGGCGATCACTGGTCCATCCCCTTCGCCGCCGAGCTCTTCAGCCGCGACACGCCCCTGCGCGCCCTGCGCAACGGCATCGACGCCGACGCATTGCGCCTGGGGGTCGATTATCTGCGGGACGAGTCGGGGCAATGGGGGTTCTCCGGGCAATGGCTGGACTTCAGCGACGGCAACCGCCGCCTCCAGTTCAGCGGCTATCGCCGCGAGCGCCTGCTCAGCCGTCCCCACTACAAGCTCGATGCCCGCCTCGACCTCGGGCTCGGTTCCAACAGCGAAAGCGACGGCCCTTATTTCAGCCCCGAGCGGGACTTTTCCGCCGAAATGACCCTCGACAACCGCTGGCTGCTCTATCGCCGCTACGACTTTTCCTTCGGCCATCGCCTCGCCCTTTCCGGTGGCGGCTACTGGCAGCGGGATTTCGGCGGGCATCCCGTCGCGTCACTCCTTTACGAACACAACTGGCAAGCCCACGACCGTCTGGGCCTCGATTACGGCGCCGTCTGGCGGCGGCGGGTCTACGACGGCGTGGGAGAAACCGGCCTGGAATATTTCCTGCGCCTGGGATGGAGGTTCTAGCCATGGCTCGAATCTGGATGATCTTCCGGCTGGCGATCTTTTTCTTCGCCGCCCCGGTCGGGGCCGAGGCCTATACCGTGCTCTGTTATCACGACGTGCAAGAGGTTGCCAACGACCCCGACGGCATGACCGTTTCCACCGCCAACCTGACCGCCCAGTTCGCCTGGCTGCGGGAAAACGGTTACAAAGTCGTCGGCATCGACGACCTGCTGGCGGCCCGGGAGGGCAAGCGTCCGTTGCCGAAAAAAGCGGTCTTGCTCAGCTTCGACGACGGCTACGCGAGCTTTTACCGCACCGTCTTCCCCCTACTCAAGGCCTTCGACTACCCGGCCGTGCTCGCTCTGGTCGGGCGCTGGATCGAAACACCGGCCGGGCAAACGGTGCCTTACGGCGATCAACAGGTGCCGCGTGAGCATTTCATGAGTTGGGATCAGATTCGCGAGGTCGCCGATTCGAAGTTGGTGGAGATCGCCTCCCACAGCTACGATCTGCATCACGGCGAACCGGCCAATCCCCAAGGAAACACCCAGCCGGCCATGACCAGCCGCCGCTACGACCCGACGAGCGGCCGTTACGAAACGGACGAGGCCTACCGGCACCGACTGGCGGAGGACTTCGCCCGCAACACTGATCTTCTCCAGGAACGTCTCGGCCGCCGCCCCCGGGTCATGGTCTGGCCCTACGGCGAATACAACGGCCTCGCCCGGGAACTGGCCGCAAAACAGGGGATGGAAACCACCCTGACCCTAGAGAGCGGCGTCAACCAGCCGGACAATCTCGCCAACGTGCGCCGCGATCTGATCCTTTACGATCCCGGTCTGGCCGATTTCGTTTGGAATCTGCGTCACCCGACCGATACCAACCCGCCGCAGCGGGTGGTCCATGCCGATCTTGATTACGTCTACGATCCCGATCCCGCCCAGCAGGAAAAAAATCTCGGCCGCCTGCTCGAGCGGGTCAAGACCTTGGGGGTGAGCACCGTCTATCTGCAATCCTTCTCCGATCCCGATGGGGATGGGGTGGCCGAGGCCCTCTATTTTCCCAACCGTCACCTGCCGGTACGCGCCGATCTCTTCAATCGCGCCGCCTGGCAGTTGCGTACCCGCGCCGGGGTTCGGGTCTACGCCTGGATGCCCCTTTTGGCCTTTGCCATCGGCGAGGAAAAAGATCTAATCCTCGCCTGGCGCGCGGAGGGGGAAGCCGCGCCCGATCCCGGCCACTATCGCCGTCTTTCCCCTTTTTCCGCGCACGCGCGGCAGCTGATCGGGGAAATCTATGAGGATCTGGCCAAGCATGCCCCCTTTGCCGGCGTGCTCTTTCACGACGACGCCTTCCTCTCCGATTTCGAGGATGCCCACCCCGAGGCCCTTAGCGCCTACGAAAAAGCCGGCCTGCCGGGGGATATCGGCCGGTTGCGCGACGATGCCGAACTGCGCGGCCGCTGGACCGGATTCAAGGCCGAGGCGCTCCATCAGCTGACCGGTAACCTCGCCGGCAAACTCCGCTACTGGCGCCCGGGGCTGAAGACCGCCCGCAACCTCTACGCCCGAACGGTACTGGAACCGGCCAGCGTCAACTGGTTCGCCCAGAGTCTGCCGCGTTTTCTCGAACACTATGATTTTACGGCGGTCATGGCCATGCCCTACATGGAGGAAGCCAAGGACCCCGAGGCCTGGCTCGCCACCCTGGCAGCGAAGATCGAAGAACACCCCGGCGCCCTGGAAAAGGTCGTCTTCGAACTGCAAAGCGTCGACTGGCGCCACGACAACGCGCCGATTCCCGCCGAAACCCTGGCCCGCTGGATGCGCCTGCTGGAGCGCTGGGGCGCGCGCCATTACGGCTACTATCCCGACGACTTTCCCGGCGAGCGCCCGGAAATCAAGACGCTGATGCCGGTCATGTCCCTGCGCACCTTTCCCTACCTGCCATGATATTTATTCTCGATTATCTCGAACATATTCGCGGGTTTCTTTTCGCCTTTCTGCTCTTCTACCCGCTCTTCATGGCCTATCTGTGGATGATCGGCGCCATCTACTACTACTGGCGCCGGGAGCGGGGACGCCCCGACCACACCCAGGAACCGCCCCTCCCCCGCTATCCCGGGGTATCCCTCGTCGTCCCCTGCCACAACGAAGGGGATAACGTCCACGAAACCATCGCCGCGCTGCTGGCCCAGACCTATCCCCATTTCGAGATCATCGCCGTCAACGACGGCAGCCGCGACAATACCGGCGCCCTCCTCGACGAGCTGGCCGAAAAGCATCCCCAGCTGCGGGTGCTGCACTTCGCCCGCAATCAGGGCAAGGCCATGGGGCTGCGCATGGCGGCCCTGGTTTCCCCCCACGAATTTCTCGTCTGCATCGACGGCGACGCCCTGCTCGATCCCCACGCCACCAGCTGGATCATGAGCCATTTCGTCAGCGGCGCCCGGGTCGGAGCGGTCACCGGCAATCCCCGCATCCGCACCCGCTCGACCCTGCTCGGCAAATTGCAGGTCGGGGAGTTTTCCGCGATCATCGGCATGATCAAACGGGCGCAGCGCATCTACGGGCGCATCTTCACCGTCTCCGGCGTGGTTTCCGGTTTCCGCAAGACCGCCCTGCACCAGGTCGGCTACTGGAGCCTGGACATGGTCACGGAGGATATCGACATCAGCTGGAAGATGCAGCTCAACCATTGGGACATCCGCTACGAGCCCAATGCCCTCTGCTGGATTCTCATGCCCGAGACCCTGCGCGGCCTATGGAAACAGCGCCTGCGCTGGGCGCAAGGGGGCTACGAGGTGCTGCTGCGCAATACCCTCGGGCTCTTCAGCTGGAAACGCCGGCGCATGTGGCCGGTCTATCTTGAATTCACCACCAGTGTCGTCTGGAGCTACAGCATGCTCGGAGTGGCGGTTCTCTGGAGCCTCGGCTTCTTTTTTCCGCTCCCCGACTATCTGGAAATCCCCTCCATGATCCCCGAATGGCCCGGGGTCATCCTCGGCCTGACCTGTCTCTTGCAGTTCGCCGTCAGCCTGCGCATCGACTCGCGCTATGAAAAGGGGCTGAGCCGTTATTACTACTGGATGATCTGGTATCCCCTGGCCTTCTGGCTGATCAGCCTGCTCACCTCCATCGTCGGCCTGCCCAAGGCGCTCTTCAAAAAACGCGGGCGGCGGGCCACCTGGGTCAGCCCCGACCGAGGCGTGACTCAAGGCGGCGCGGGAGGTTCCCGATGAAGCCGCCGATCATCAAAAATCCCAAGGGCGCCAGCCGCTTTCAGCGCTACAGCCAGCGCCTGCTGACCGGCGCCTTCTGGGTCGGCTTCGCCATGCTCTTGCGCCCCCTGCTGACCCTTTTCGCCTGGTACACCGGCGCCCATCTCTTCAACCGGGCGATGTTCGAACGGGACGGCTGGCTCAGCATCCTGAAGGTTCCCTTCATTTATCCCCTGGTGGTTGTCGCCATCGGCGGCGTGCTCATCGGTTGGGCGATCTACAACCAGCTGCGCTTTCAGAACAACGAACGCCGCACCCGCCACCCCGAGCCCCTGACCTCCGTGCAGCTTGCGCACTTTTTCCAGGTGGATGAAGAACAGGTGCGCCATTGGCAGAACCGGCGCCGTATCGTCATGATCCACGACGACCGGGGTAATCCCCGGGAAGTCGAAAGTGAGTGAGGAGATAGGGAGGTAGGGAGATAGGCGACCAACCCCACTCCCCATAGAGCCAATTTGAGCTTCCCGTCGCGAATGAATCGTGTTAATCTTCGCCGTCCGAAAAAGGGGGACGCCGGAGCGCGACGGCTCCCGGTCCATTTGAAAACCACGAACGAAGCGCGGAAGAGGGGTGTAAAGCCCCCGCTGCCCCGCAGCCGTGAGGGGAACGAACACCCGCCCATGATTTTGTCATGGGAAGAGCCACTGGGAGAACTCCCGGGAAGGCGGGTCAGTAGGTCGCCCCAAGCCGGAATACCGCTTCGTTCGCAGGCCTCGGGGGAGGCACAGGTGTTCGATTTCCGCATACTCGCGGCAACCATCCCAGCACAATCCGCTCTTCACCCGTCCCACGCCCGGTTTGCCGGCGCGGGACTCCTTCCCCGTTGATTTATCCAAGACAAAACGGCTTCACCACAGAGGCTCGGAGAACACAGAGAAATTCTCTCTTTACTCTGTGTTCTCGGTGTCTGTGGTCGACAACAGCCTTTTTTATGTTTCTTCACAACCTAATCTAACCACGGACGCAAGCGAGGAAGAGGGGTGCGATACCCCCGCTGCCCCGCAGCCGTGATGGGAACGAACGCCCACTCATGCTTTAGCATGGGAAAAGCCACTGGGAATCTCCCGGGAAGGCGGGTCAGTAGGTCGCCCTGAGCCGGAATACCGTTTGCGTCCGATAACTTCGCGGGAGGTTCCCTCATGTTCAAACGCATCGTCTGTCTGTCCCTGTCCCTACTCTTCTTGCCGACGTTCCCGGTCCGGGCCGAGGTCGCCACTCTGCCGGGGGTCGTCGTCACCGCCTCCCCCTGGGCGGAACCGGAAGAAACCGTCACCCAGGATCTGCGGGTCATCACCCGGGAAGAGATCGAGGCCAAGGGCGCGGCCTTCGTCACCGATCTGCTCCGGGGTCAACCCGGTCTGCATCTGGCGCAAAGCGGCGGTAGCGGCAAGAACACCTCGATCTTCCTCCGCGGCGGTTCCAGCGCGCAGGTGCTGGTCCTCATCGACGGGGTCAAGATCAACAGCCCGAGCACCGGCTCGGTCGATATCTCCGGCATCGCCGCAAGCGACATCGAACGCATCGAAATCATTAAAGGCCCGCAGAGCACCCTGTACGGCTCGGAAGCCATGGCCGGGGTGATCAACATCATCACCCGCCAAGGGGCGGATCAGCCCAAAGTGAGCCTGACGACGGAGGCCGGCTCTTACCGCACGGTGAAAAACACCGCGACCTTCGCCGGCGCCACCGACCTCTGGAACTATCGTCTCACCGCTGACCGTTTCGACAGCGACGGCATTTCCGTGGCCAAGAGCGGCTCGGAACGGGATGGCTACCAGAAGAGCGCGGTCTCTTCCCGCATCCGTCTCACCCCGACGGAGCAAGCCGAACTGGGGCTCAACCTGCGCTACAGCCGCGATCGCTCGGAACTCGACGACTTCCTCTACGGGGTCGGGCCGGTGGACGATCGCCACTTCCTGCAGAAGCGGGACAATTACCTGATCTCCGTCGACGGTAAAATCAACCCGACGGAGCATTACGAGCAGAGTCTGACTCTCTCCTTGGCCGGGGAACGCTACCGCTCCAAGGATGCCGACACCCTCTGGAACAATTCCGAGATCGACACCGACACCCGCATCGCCGACTGGCGGCACACCTTCGACTTTGCTCCCGCCACGGTGACCGCCGGCTTCAACTTTCGCCGGGAAGCCGCCGATATTGAAGAGAGTTTCGACGAGTCGACGGACAATCGCGCCGCCTACCTGAACGGCAAGCTGCGCTTTTTCGACGACAGCCTGATCCTCGACGGCGGCATCCGCCACGACAACCACGAAACCTTCGGCGATCACACCACCTATCGGGCCGGAGCACTCTACCGATTGACCTCCTGGGGCACCCGTTTCAAGGGGAACTACGGCACCGGCTTCCGCGCCCCCAGCCTCAACGACCTCTACTTCCCCTTCTGGGGGAACGAGAACCTCGAACCGGAAAAGAGCCGCTCCTTCGACGCCGGGATCGAGCAGGATTTTTTCGACGGCCGCCTGATCCTGGGCGCCGGATGGTTCCGGCAGCGCTATCACAACCTCATTCAGGGTAACGCGCTTACCTTCACCGCCGACAATATCGGCCGCGCCCGCAGCGAAGGCTGGGAATTGGAAGCGACCCTCACTCCCACGGACAATCTGACCCTGAACGCCGCCTTCACCACCATGGATTCGGTCGATCTGGAAACGGACCGGCGTCTGTCCCTGCGCCCGGAGAAGACCGCGAACGCTTCGGCCGAGTATCGCATCGCCGCCTTTCTGATCAGCGCCGACTACCGCTACGTCGGGGACCGCTTCGACATCTCGGCCGACCGGCGACTGCCGTCCTATTCCCTGGTCGATCTGCGCCTCTCCTATGATCTGAGCCCGACGGTCACCGTCTTTGCCCGCGGAGAAAACGTGCTGGACAAGGATCATCAGGAAGTCGCCGGTTACGAAACCCCCGACGCCGCCGTCTACGCGGGCCTCCGCGCGACCTTTTAGTGATGCCGCGCCCCCTTCTCCGCCTTCTCGGCCTCGCCCTGCTCCTTCTGGGGGCCAGCCATCCGACCTGGGCCGAGGCGCCGGAGCGGATCGTCTCCCTGGCCCCGGCCATGACCGAGATCCTCTTCGCTCTCGGTCTCGACGAGCAGGTGGTGGGGATCACCTCGGTCTGCGACCGGCCCGAGGCGGCGCGGGACAAAACCCGGGTGGGAGGGATGTCGAATCCTTCGCTGGAAGCGATTCTCGCCCTGAAACCGGAACTGGTGGTGATGACCACCGACGGCAACCCGAAACATATCGCCGATCAGCTGCAACGCTTCGGGATACCGATTCACGTCTTCACCCCCCGCCGTCTTTCGGAAATCCCCGGGGGCATCCGCGAACTCGGCGCGCGCGTCGGCGCCGAAAAAGCCGCCGACACCCTGGCGGTGGAACTTGAAACCTTGCTGAAAACCCCTCCCCGGTTCGCCGCCGGGGAGGGGCCGAAGGCGCTCTTCGTCATCTGGCCCGAACCGCTCATCGTCGCCGGTCCCGGCACCCTCATCGACGACGCCCTGACCCTGATCGGCTACGTCAACATCGCCGCCGACGCCGGTACCGCCTACCCGCGCTTTTCCGTGGAAGAAGCCCTGCGCCGGAAACCCGAAATCATCTTCCTCGGCCTCGGCCACGACCGGGACAATCCCCGGACTCAACGCCTGCTGCAACGCCTCGCCCCTGCCGGGCTCGATCATCCCGGGCGGATCGTCTCCGTCGGCGATGCCCTCTATCGCGCCGGGCCGCGCCTGCCCGCCGGCATCGTCGAAATTTCCCCCGGCCAAGGCTTCGAGCCGGAAAGAGCCGACCGATGAAGCGCACCAGGATGCTTCTCGCCTGCGCGGCGGCACTGCTTTTGGCCCTGGCTTCGGTCTTTTTCGGGCCGCGCCTGATCAACCCCCTGTCCCTCGATGCTGAGTCCCGGCAGATCCTGCTGTTGCTGCGCCTGCCTCGCTCGGCCGTCGCCTTTCTCATGGGGGGCGGGCTCGGCGCTTCCGGCCTCATTCTCCAGGGCGTCTTTCGCAACCCCCTGGCCGACCCCTACATTCTCGGCCTCTCCGGCGGCGCCTCCCTGGCGGCGGCCCTCGGCATCCTGCTGGCCGGCAGTCTTCCCCTGCCCTTGCCGGTACTGGCCTTCGCCGGCGCTCTCGGCGCCTGCGCCCTGGTCGCCGCCCTCGGCCGGGGACCGGAAGGATTGCGTCCGGATCGTCTGCTACTGGGCGGCATCGGTCTCGGCTTCTTCTTCTCCGCCGTCCTCCTGCTGCTCATGACCCTCTCCAGCGACGGCGGCCTCAAGCGCACCATTCTCTGGATGTCCGGCGACCTCTCCTCGGCGAACTGGGAACTGATCCCCGGCGGCCTGGCCTTGATCCTTGGCGGGCTCGCGCTGGCGCTGTTCCGGAGCAAAGGGCTCAACGTCCTCGGCCTCGGCGACGAAATCGCCCACGGCCTCGGCTTCAACCCGGGGCGGGAACGCTTCTTCCTCTTCGTCGCCGCTTCCCTCATGACCGCCGCCGCCGTCTCCCTCGGCGGCACCGTCGGCTTCGTCGGCCTGCTCGTCCCCCACGCCGTCCGCCATCTGGTCGGCGCCGATGCCCGGCGCGCCCTGCCCGTCTCCTTTTTCGGCGGCGGCGCCCTTCTCTGTCTCGCCGACAGTCTCGGCCGTAGCCTGGCCGCCCCCCTGGAGATCCCGGCCGGGGTCATCGTCGCCCTGATCGGCGCGCCCTGGTTCATCCTGGTGCTGCGCAAGAAAGGGTACGGATTGTAAAATGCTCGATTTTGCCGACATCGCCTTCGACTTCAGCGACACGCCTTTCATCGCCGGACTCTCCTTCACCGTCGCCCAAGGAGAAATGCTCGGCCTCATCGGCCCGAACGGCGCCGGGAAATCGACCATCCTGAAACTCGCCGCCGGCCTGCTCAAACCCCGCGCCGGGAGCATTCGCCTCGCCGGCCGACCTATCTCTTCCTACAGCGGCCGGCAACGGGCACGCCGGGTCGCCTATCTGCCCCAACAGCTCGACGCCCGCCTCCCCTTCCGCGTCGCCGAATTGGTCGAAATGGGCGGCTATCCACACCTTGGCAAAGCCCCGCGCGAGACCTTTGAAGCTTTGCGCCTGGCCGGTCTCGAAACCAAGGCCGACGCGCCCCTCGGCCAGCTGAGCGGCGGCGAACTGCGCCGGGCCTATCTGGCCATGACCCTGCGCCAGGGGGCGGACTGTCTCCTTCTCGATGAACCGCTGGCCGGTCTCGATCTGAAATATCAGGCGGAACTGCTGCAACTGTTGCGGGGAATCGCCGCGCGAACCGGAACGACCGTCGTCATGTCGCTGCACGACATGGGTGCGGCGCTCTGGCTCGACCGGCTGCTGGCCTTGAAGGAGGGGGAGTTGATCGGCGCGGGGAAGCCGCGGGAGCTGCTCACTGAAGGATTGATCCGGAAACTCTTTGATCTCGACGAGGAAGCGGCCTGGATTTTCCGCCCCGGCGCGGGCCTGCCCGAAACGAAAGCCGCGACTTTCTGAAGCCGGTCAGGGGGAACGGCGGCGAGCGACGAACTCTTCCTGCCCCTGGTCGGTCTGCATGAGGAGACGGAGGCCGTCCTTCGACCTCCGGCCATGAAAACGGATGATGGCTTTTTCCGTCTCGAACTGGGGCACATGCTCGCTTTGGAAGGCGATGCGCGAGCCGTCGACCTCCGCCGCGCCGATCACGGCGAGGCCGGTGGGGTAGCGCACCGTCCCGGTCAGTTCCCCGTCGAAGACGACGAAATGAAAGTCGATGCTATAGCAATAGCCCTGACTGGTGACGACCTCAGCCCGCCAGTCCCCGGCCAGGGAAGCGGCATCGAAACCCGCCGTGCGATACCAGTAAATTCCCCCCAGCACAATCAATAACGCCGCCACAAGCGAAGCGGCCCAGGCCCAGCCCCTCGCGCCGCCCCGCCGGCGCGGCAGCTCCCGCTCGAGAATTCCCAGCAAGGCGGCGACATCGTCGTGGAAATGGCTGTCGCGCATGACGATGGCGTTCTTCCGCGTGAAAGGAGCCAGCTCCTTCGGCAAATCCGCCGCCTCCGGCATGCTCGCCCCCGCGATCAGAATCGGAATCACCTTGATCCCATGCTGCAGGGCAGCGAGGATTTCCCGCTGAACGAAATCCTCTTCACCTACCTCGCGTCTGAGCCACAACCTGCCGATGACCACCAGCAGAACACTGGACTCCGCCACCGCTTGCTCGATGGCCTCGACAAAATCCCGCCCCGGCTCGATGTCGTCCACATCCATGAAGACCCGCTCGGCGCCGAACCGATCGCTCAGGCGATCAAGGAGCCGACCGGCGAAAGCCGCGCCGTCCTCGCGGCGATAACTGATGAAGATGGCGTTTCCGGCTTTTCCCATACCCGCACCCCCGGTGGTCTTTACGGAGATTATAGCGGAACCGGTGGCGAATCACCTTCTCCGCAAATTTTCTCCAAAGAAAAAACCGACCCCGAAGGACCGGTTTTTCATGGCGAAGATGTCGGCAATCGGCCCAGTCTCAGGGCTGCCTATCCTCCGGGTAGGTGGAATTGAAGGTGTAGGAAGCGACCTTGCCCTGGCCGTCGTAGCGCAAGACCAGATCGCGGGTCTTGGTTTCGCCGAAGAGGGAATACTTGTAATGGCCGTAGGTCCAGGTTTCCCGGCCGTCCTCGATGCCGGTGCGCCAGGGCGCCCCGAACAAACGGGTGATATCCGCCTTGCTCGTCTCCCCCATCGTGATCTCCTGCACCGCCGGCACATTGAAGTTCCGCCCGGCACTGGCGCATCCGGCCAGGGCCAGCAGCAGAATCACCACCATCAACCTTCTTGACAATCTCTTCACCATTGACCTCCCAAAGAAAAAAATCCGAGACTTTCGCCCCGACCACCGGGGCCGCTGCGCGATTCTAGAAAAATTTTCCGATTTGCACCATGAGAGAATTCATCCCCCGGTTGTCCCGATGCAGTTCGCCGTTGGAAAGATGATGCAGGCGGAGGGCGACGAGCCAGGGGGATGCGCCGTCGGCGCCGATCTCCACCCCGAACCCCGCCTGGGGATTGAAGTTGAGGCGCAGGCCCTGATCCTTCTCCTGGAAATCGGTGTAGATCAGCCCGATGCCGGCCTCGGCGTAGGGCCGCAGCGTCGCCGTGCGCAGGCCATCGAGATAATAGAAGGCAAAGATGTTGCCCGACACCACGCCCCGGCTGCGGGGGGCGGTGCTCAGACCGGCGGCGCCTTCGACCTTGAAGCGCAGCGCCTCGGGGGCGCGGTGCGGCCAGACCCGCTCGTAATCGAAGAGCGCCGCCGCCGAGAGGAGCAGAAACTCGCGGTCGTTGGTCGGCGAGTAGGACTGTCCGGCCACCGCCGCCAGACCGTAGCGGGTGGGAACCGGAGCCTCCGCCGCCGGGGCGCGCCCCGCGATGAACAGAGTCAGGATCAACACGGCCGGCATCAAGAGAAACTGTTTCATAACACCTCGCTTGCGAAAAAATCCCCCTCAGCCCCCCGGCAGCCGCCGTTTGACCAGTCGGGTGGCGACGGCGTTCCAGGGGTCGTCGGGCCAGGGGTGCTTGGGGTAGCGCCCCTTCATTTCTTTCTTCACTTCGGGATAGACCCGGTCCCAGAAGCTGCGCAGGTCGTCGGTGACGGCCAACGGCCGCCCGGCCGGGGAAAGGAGATGGATCAGCACCGGCAACTCCCCCTCGACCAGGCGCGGGGTTTCGGCCAGGCCGAAGAGTTCCTGGAGCTTGCAGGCCAGCACCGGCCGCTCGCTGCCCTGGTAATCGACCCGGATGCGCGAGCCGCTCGGCACTTCCAGCCGTTCGGGGGCGAGGCGGTCCAGCGTCCGCGCCCGCTCCCAACTGAGCAACCCGTGCAGGGCAGGGAGGAGCGCCACCCGGCGCAACCCCGCCAGAGTGGTCACGCCGGAGAGATGGGGCGCGAGCCAATCCTCCAGGGTCGCCAACAGCGCGGCGTCGGCCAGCTCGGGCCACCCCCCTTGCGGCCGCAGGCGCGCCAGTAGCATGACCCGCGCCCGCCATTGGCCAAGCTCCGGCGAACTCCAGTCGAGCAAGCCCAAACCCTGCCGCCGCAGCAGCGCCAAGAGCGCCGGAGTCACATCCTCGGGGAGCGCCTTGACCGGCCGTTCCTGTACGATCACCGCGCCAAGCCGTCGCGCCTCGCGGGCGATGACCCGTCCCGCGCTTTCCTCCCACTCCACTTCGCGCCGCCAGTCGAGCGCCTTGCCGAAGAGCTCTTCGATCCATTCCCGCGACAGACGGCTGGCAAGGCGAATTTCCCCCTCGGCGCCCGGTTTTCCTTCCAACTCCACCGCCACCAGCCACTCACCGCCCTTGACCGACGAACGGGGGGAAAGGCGCGCCCCCTGGCCGCCACTGAGCCGATAACGACCGCTGCCGGCTTCCCGCTCCCGGCCAATACGGTCGGGAAAAGCGACGGCCAGCAGGCGACCAACGCTTTCGCCGTCCGCCGGTGCGGATTGGGAATCCTCCGTGCCCAGCAGGCGGCGGAACTGGCGGGCCGCCCGCGTCACCCCCTCGGCTCCCGAACGACGGAGCAATTCCAGGCGGTCGAGCAGGTCGCTTTCCCCGGCGTGACGGGGGGGTTCCCCTCCGGATAAGAGATCGCGTTCGGAAAGGAGCGCCGCCAGATCGGCCCCGAGCGCCGGACAACCGGAGTCCCGCGCCGCCAGCAGCAACCGGGCCAGCCGGGGATGAAGCGGGAGCGCCGCCATGGCTTCGCCCAAGGGGGTAATGCGGTCGCCTGCATCGAGGGCGCCGAGCAGGCGCAAAAGCGCCCGCGCTCCGGCCAGATGTCCGGCCGGGGGCGGATCGAGCCAGGCGAGCTTGTTGGCGTCGTCCACCCCCCAACGGGCCAGATCGAGGGCCAGGGAAGCGAGGTCGGCGCCGCGGATTTCCGGCGGAGTGAAGGGAAGCAGCGCCCCGTGCAGCCCTTCCGGCCAGAGCCGATAGCAGATGCCCGGCCCCAGACGCCCGGCCCGTCCGGCCCGCTGTTCGGCGCTGGCGCGGGAGATGCGGGTCAGCACCAGAGTCGTCATCCCCCGGGCGGTATCGAAGCGGGGGCGACGCTCCCAGCCGGCGTCGACCACCACCGCCACCCCGTCGATGGTCAGGCTGGTTTCGGCGATGTTGGTGGCCAGCACCACCCGCCGCCGGGGGCCAGGGAGAATGGCCCGCTCCTGCTCGGCGAAATGGAGATCGCCGTAGAGAGGGCGGATGTCGACCGCTCCAGTCAGATCGACCAAGCGGGCGGCGCAACGGCGAATCTCCCCGGCGCCGGGGAGAAAAACGAGCAGATCGCCGCTCGTTTCCTTAAGCGCCCGGCGCACGGCGGCGGCGACAATCTCGTCCAGCCGGCCCACGGGTTCCCGGTCGAGATAGCGGATCTCCACTGGATGGGCGCGGCCGGCGCTGCTGACCAGAGGCGCGTCGCCGAGCAGGCGGGCGACCGGTTCGGCGTCGAGGGTCGCCGACATGACCAGGATTTTCAAATCCTCGCGCAAGCCCTGCTGGGCATCGCGGCAGAGAGCCAGAGCCAGATCGGAGTTGAGGTTACGCTCGTGGAATTCGTCGAAGATCACCAACCCGACCCCGGCCAGTTCCGGATCGCTTTGCAGGCGGCGGGTGAGAATCCCCTCGGTGACCACCTCGACGCGGGTGGCGCGAGAAATCTTACGTTCATAGCGAATGACGTAGCCGACGGTGGCGCCGACCGCCTCGCCCAGCTGCCGGGCCATGTAGCGGGCGGCGTTGGTCGCCGCCAAACGGCGCGGTTCCAGCATCAGGATCGACCGCCCATCCAGCCAGGGGGCGTCGAGCAGGGCCAACGGCACGCGGGTGGTCTTGCCCGCGCCGGGCGGAGCCTGCAACACGGCGCAATCATGGGCGGAAAGCGCCGCCCGCAAGGCCGGAAGCGCCTCGGCGATCGGCAGCTCGGGAAAAGACATCAGGGGCGAAATTCGAGGAAGCGACTTACCGCCTCGGGGATCTCGGCCTCGCGGATATTACCGAAGGCCAGGCGCAGATAGCCTTCCATATCCGGACCGAAGACTTCGCCGGGCAGGCAGATGAGGTTGGCCTCGTCGGCCAGTCGCCGCGCCACCTGCCGCCCGGTGGCTCTGGCCGACGGATGCCTGACCCAGGCGAAGAAGCCGCCGCTGGCCGCCAGTTTAAAGGGATTGTCGGGGCGGACGAAAGCGGCGCGGAAGGCGTCGTGACGCCGCTGCATCATCCGGCGGTTGGCGACGATCCAGTCATCCAGATGCTCGACGCCGTAACGGATCGCCTGCTGGGTGACGCGCGGCGCGCAGACCACCATGGTGTCCTGAGCCTTGAGGGCATGATGAATGAAGCGCTCCGACGCCACCAGCGCCCCGGCCCGATAGCCGGTGAGGGCGAAGGTCTTGCCGAAGGAGGCGATCTGCACCAGATGATCGCCCCAGGCCGGGTCGCAGAAGAGGTCATGCGGCGGCGCGTCGATAAAGGCGTTGTAGGTTTCGTCCAGCACCAGGGCGATGCCCTGGGCGCGGGCCAGTTCGAAAAGGCGGCGCAGGGTCGCGGGGGGCGTCACCGCCCCGGTCGGGTTGCTCGGCGTCACCAGCAAAATGGCGCGGGTTTTCGCCGTAATCAGGCGCGCGATGACGTCCACATCCGGCTGTCCGCCGGAGGCGGCGTCGAAGGGGGCGTAGACCGAGCGGATCCCGAGCATGTCGAGGCCCATGGCGTGATCGAAATAGTAGGGCGTCTGCACCACCACTTCATCCCCGGCTTGACACAGCACCATCATCGCCAGCCAGAAGGCCTGACTGGCGCCGATGGTCAGGCACAGCTCTTCCGGCTTCAGCGCCGCCCCGTAGATCCGCCCGTACCAGTCGCAGACCGCCGCGCGCGCTTCAAGCAGCCCCTCGTCGGGGGAATACTTGGAAGTCAGCGGATCGGCAAGCAGTCCTTGCAGGTGAGCGGTCAACTCCGGCGCCGGAGCATAATCGGGCACCGCCTGACAGAGATCGACCAGCGGCTTCTCCGCCGGAAACTCGCGCCCGGCGATCCAGCCCTTGACCTCGGAAATCGGCGGGAAATGCACCTTTTCGATATGGGGAGAGATGGCGAAACGCATAAAAAGAGGAACCTCCCTTTTAACGACCCTAAAACTGCCCGTCCTGATAAGTACGTAACGAACGCTATTTCTTTTCGCCCGCCAAACTAGCAGCAACCCCCACCTGGCAGCAAGCGTCAAAAACCGCGTCCCATAGTCAAAACGCCTAAGGGACAACGCCATTCCACAAAAACTGGGGTACACCATCCCTTCATGCCAGTCTAAAAATCGCATGTCTTTTAGCCTAATCAAAAATTAACACTTCTGAATTATTCAACAAATTCGTTGAGTTGGTAGACGAATCATGACTTCACCCATCCGCTTTCGGAAAGCGCGAATTTAATTCTTCGACAATTGGTGCAAAAATTGCTTTTTGTTGGAAAACCTTGAAACGATATTCACTGTGGAGGTCTCATGAAAAATGTACGGATCGGCGTAAAACTGGTGGGCGGCTTCCTCTTGGTCGGTCTGATCACCCTGGCGGTAGGGCTGATCGGCGTCAAAGGGCTAACCGGATTGACGAACAATATTCAGGATGTTTCCGAAGAGCTCAACGCCGTGCAATATCTCTACATCATCAAAGAGTCCGGTCAGGGTTCGACCATCGTCCATCGCTCCCTGCTCAATCCCGCCTTCACCCCGAAGGAGCGCGAGGCACTCTACGCCGAGAACGTGCGCACCCGAGGTGCGATCCGCGCCGCCCGCGAAGCCTACGAAACGTTGCCGAAATCCCCGGAGGAGCAGGTTCTATATGACAATCTATCTTCCGCGTGGCGCAGCCGAGGCGAAGCGGTGGACCATTTCACCGAATTGTCCCACAAACTCGACGCCACCGGCATTATCGACCCCGTGGGTCTGCGCGCCGGTCTGGAGAAGTTTCGCGGCGATCACTACCGCGCTGCGCTCCTGACTCAAAATCTGATCCACGGCGGCACCTCTTTCGAAGGGGGGGATGATGCTACCCTTTGCGCCTTTGGCCGCTGGCTCGCCACCATCCACATCCCCAACCCCCAACTGAACCAACTTCTAACGGAAATTCGCGGAACTCATCAGGGTTTCCACGGTGCCATCGCTCGCGTCAAGGAGGCTGTGGCGCAGGGCGACAGTGAGCAGGCCCAAACCATTTATCGCGAAAGCATGATGCCGGCGGTGGACAAGACCCTGGCCAGCTTCGACGCCATGCTGCAAATCGCCAACGAGGCCAGCGCCCTCTACCAGGAAATGAACGCGCAGCTCATGGGGCCGGTGCGGGAACGCAGCGAAAAGACCTACGAAATGCTTGACAATCTGATCGCCTTGACCAAGGGACATGCCGATAAAGCCACAATCACTGCCGTGAGCGCAAACCGCCAGGCCACCGACCTGAGCACCCTGGGCATGATTACCGGCGCGGTTCTGGCCGTCGGCCTCGGTCTGCTGCTCTCCCGCAGCATCACCCGCCCCTTGGGTCGGACCCTGGAAATGATCGAGGATCTTGCGGCGGGGCGCCTGGGACGGCGCCTAGGCATGAACCGCCAGGACGAAATCGGGCAGATGGCCCGGGCCATGGATGATTTCGCCGACAATCTCGAAAAGGAAGTGCTTGAGTCCTTTCAGCGTCTGGCCGACGGAGACTTCACCTTCCAAGCCCAGGGACTGATCCGCGAGCCGCTGGCCCGCGCCAACCAGAGCCTCAATGCCCTGGTGACCGATCTGCAGCAGGTCGCCGGTCAGATCGCCGGCGCCGGAGGGGAAGTGGCGGACGCCAGCCAGTCCCTCTCCCAGGGGGCGACGGAACAGGCCAGTTCCCTGGAGGAAATTTCCGCCTCCATGACGGAGATGGTGGAACAGACCCGGCAGAGCGCGGAAAACGCCCGCCAGGCCGACCAATTGGCGAACAGCGCGCAAGGGGATGCCGAGGCGGGCAACACCAAGATGCAAGCCATGACCCAAGCCATGGCGGAAATCGCCAGTGCCGGGCAGAATATCTCCAAGATCATCAAGACAATCGAGGAAATCGCCTTCCAAACCAACCTGCTCGCCCTCAACGCGGCGGTCGAGGCGGCCCGTGCCGGACAGCACGGCAAAGGCTTCGCGGTGGTCGCCGAGGAGGTGCGCAACCTCGCCGCCCGCAGCGCCAAAGCCGCTCAAGAGACGGCGGAACTCATTGAGGGGGCCGTGAATAAGACCACGCGCGGAACCCAGATCGCCCAGGAAACCGCCGAGGCGCTGGATAACATTGTCGGGGGGGTGAGAAAGGTTTCGGATCTGGTCGGAGAAATCGCCGCCGCAGTTAACGAACAGGCCGAAGGCATCGGCCAGGTCAACATCGCCCTGTCCCAAATCGACCAGGTCACCCAGCAGAACACCGCCAACGCCGAAGAGAGCGCGGCGGCCGCCGAGGAACTCTCGGCCCAGGCCCAGCAGTTAAGGGAAATGCTCGGCCGCTTCCATTTGCAGGGTCAAGGGATAGATCAGCCACTGCGCCCGGCGAAGTCTGCTTTGGAGAAACAACAGAGGGTCAAGGCCCCCTGGGGTGAAACACCGACTACACCGATGATTTCCCTGGATGATGCGGAATTCGCCCGATACTGAACGGGAGATCGACCTCGCAACGTCAAATACCTACATGCGCCGGACGCTCTACAAAGGAACGTCCGGCGCATTTCCTTCGCGGGGGAAAAGCGGCTCCCGATTCTTCGAAAATTACAACCCGGCGTGTCCCGGACAGGACCGGTGGAACGCAGGCTCAATCCATACCCGAAAAAACTCCTTCCATCTGGCCCCCTCACGCTCGCCGGATGATCTCCACCAGCAGTTCGGCGACCCGTTCCATATCCTCGACCTTGACCTGTTCGTCGACGGTGTGGACGCGGTCCATGCCGGTGCCGAGAATGACCGTTTCAATGCCGTGGCCGTTGAAGATGTTGGCATCGGAGCCGCCGCCGGCGGCCTCGACGGCGATACTTCGCCCCAGGGCGGCGCCGGCCTCGCGCACCAGTTGGACGATGTCGGCGTCCTCGGCCACCTGCATCAGCGGGTAATCGCCGATCACCTCGACCTTGACCGCGCCGTGGACAACCTTGCCGTCGATGGCGACGGAGGCGTTCAGGGCGGCGCGCTGGAAGCAGCCGACCATATGCTCGGTCTGGCGGGTGAGCTTGTCGACGTCGTGACTGCGCACCTCCCCTTCGATCACCACCCGGTTGGGAACGATGTTGGTCGCCTGTCCCCCTTCGATGGTGCCGAGATTGGCGGTGGTTTCATCGTCGATGCGCCCCAGCTTCATCTCGGCGACGGCTTTTCCGGCGATGGCGATGGCCGACAGCCCCTGCTCGGGGGCGATGCCGGCGTGGGCCTCGCGGCCGAGAATCTCGAAGCGCAGCTTGTTGGCGCAGGGGGCCTTGCGGATGATGCGATCGACGCCGCTGGTGTCGAGGGCGAGGGCGCGGCGGGAGCGAACCAGCGAATAGTCGAGCAGCTTGGCGCCAACCAGGCCGATCTCCTCGCAGATGGTCACCACCACTTCGAGGGGACCGTGGGGAATGTTTTGCTCGCGGATGACTTCGAGGGCTTCGATGATCTCGGCGATCCCCGCCTTATCGTCGGCGCCGAGGATCGTCTCGCCGGCGCTGGTGAAAACACCGTCGGCAAGGACCGGCACGACGCCATCGACGGGCTCAACGGTATCCATATGGACCGAGAGCATGAGCGGCTCGGACTCCTTGCCCCGCGCCGGGATCTCAACGATCAGGTTGCCGCTTTCGCTGCCGGCACTCGCGCCGGCGCCATCCATCGTCACCGTGCCGCCCAGGTCCTGAAAGCGCCGGGTCAGATAGCGGGAGATTTCCCCTTCCCGACGGGAAGGGCTGGCGATGGCCGCCTGACGGGCAAATTCTGCACAAAGTCGTTCTCGATTGATCATGGGGGGACCTTCCTTCGGGAATGAAAATCAAGGGGTTAAGAATAGCACGGCGCTTTGGGCAAGCCAAGCTTTACGCCACCGAGGGAAAGCTTCCGCGTGCGACTCAATCCTTGATTTCACAGGTCATTAATCGTACACTGACAAAATTGCAAGTAACTGAATCGGCGGCGAATCGGGGCGCCGTCTCAGCAATCGGCACGACTCGCCCCCCTCCCCGCGATCCTCCTTATCCGTGCCCCACGAGAAAGACTGCCATGGCCATCAGAATCGGCGAACTGCTGGTACGGGAAAAACTCATCACCCTGGCCCAGCTTGAGGAAGCCCTCAAGTGTCAGGTCATTTTTGGCGGACGCCTCGGCACCAACCTCATCGAGATGGGCCTGCTCGAAGAGGGGGATATCGCCCGCATTCTCAGTAAGAAACTGGGTGTCCCCTTTCTCGACCCCCCGGGGCTGCTGATGAACATCCCCCAGGATGTCATCGAGCTGATCTCCCCGGAAGACGCGGCCCGCTATCAGATCATTCCCCTGCGCATGGAAGGCCGCCGCCTTTCCCTGGGCATGGTCGATCCTTCGGATCTCAAGGCCATCGACGAGGTCGCCTTTCGCACCGGTTTCGTCATCCGCCCCGTCGTCGTCCCCGAAGTGCGCATCGTTCTGGCTCTGGAAAAGTACTACCAGATCGAGCGCAAGTTGCGCTATATCAATACCCCGCTGCTGCGCGAGGAGCGTTTCCCCGAGCCACCCAAGGCCCCGGAACCGGTTTCGGACGACCTCTGGTTCGAGGAAATCGAGGAGCAGGTGGCCGGCGAACCTTCTTTGCCGCTGGAACCGGAACTGCACGCCGAATTCGTCAAGGAACATACCATCGACGAACTCTCCCGGGAACTGGCCGAGGCCTCGGAGCGGGACGATATCGCCGACGCCATCGTTCAGTACCTGGGGCAAAGGCTCAAGTGCGGGGCGATGTTCCTGGTGCGGGGGGATCTGGCCATGGGCTGGAAAGCGGTACTCAACAAAGAGCCGGTTCCGGCCTTCGCCCAGCTGCAGATTCCCCTGGACGAAGCCTCGGTCCTCAAGACCGTGGCGCAGACCGCCGGCTACTATCTCGGTCCGGTCCCCCGCTCCCCCTTCAACTCGATGATGCTGCAGGAATTCGGCGGACGCGTTCCGAAAACCGTGCTGTTGGTGCCGCTGGTCATGATGGGGCGCGTCGTCGGTATCCTCTATGTCGACAGTGACGAGCAATCCCTCGGTGATGAGCTTCCCGAACTGCAGCGTCTGGCCGCCAAGGCGATCATGGCTTTCGAGATTCTCATCCTCAAACACAAGATTCTGCAAACCTGAAAAAACGCTGTCATCCCCCTCCACCCGCCCTGGCGCCGGTTATCGGCGAAAACCAGGCAACTGACCAACAAGGTAATGAAATCATGAATATGGAATCCCCCCGGGGAGCCGCCTCGGCCCCCCACGGTAAGGTCATCGAACTGTCCAAGGAGGGACATCGACTGCTCAAGGAGAAACGTTTCCGCGAAGCCTGCGCCCTGTTTGAAGAAGCGCTCACGCTGGAACCGCACAATCCTTATATCCTCACCGGATTCGGCGATGCCTTGCGCTCGTTGAAGAATTTTCCCGCCGCCGAACGCTGCTACCGGGAAGTCCTCGACAACGATCCGAACAACCTCTTCGCCCTGCGCGGGCTGGGCGACACCTATCGCGGCCAACGGCAAACGGATAAGGCCCTGGAGCTGTGGGAGCGCTACATTCGTTTCCGGCCCCGGGACATCTTCGTCATGACCCGTATCGCCGACGCCCACAAGACCATCGGCGACCACCGGCGCGCCGAGGAATGCTATCGGCAGGCTCTGGGCATCGATCGGGAGGACCGTTACGCGTTGATGGGCCTGGCCGATCTCTACCAGAAAATGGG
This sequence comes from Desulfuromonas acetexigens, assembly GCF_900111775.1. Taxonomy (NCBI): domain Bacteria; kingdom Pseudomonadati; phylum Thermodesulfobacteriota; class Desulfuromonadia; order Desulfuromonadales; family Trichloromonadaceae; genus Trichloromonas; species Trichloromonas acetexigens. The sequence goes on from NZ_FOJJ01000038.1 coordinate 105,248, forward strand.
AGAGGACGAGCAAGCCATCCGCCACTACGAAAAAGTGCTGGCGAAAAGCCCGCGGATGATCAACATTCTGACCATCGTCGGCAATCTGCACTGGCATCGGGGGGAACAGGAAAAGGCCCGGGAGTATTACGAAAGAACCCTGCAAATAGAAAGTCACAACTCCTACGCCCTATACGGCATGGGTAATTATTACCGCTGGCGGCGGGAGTTTGAGCGAGCCATCGAATACTGGGAACGGATTCTCGAGCGGGACCGGGGCACCGTCAACATGCTCACCCGCCTCGCCGACGCCTACCGCAACACCGGCAAGATCGAGAAGGCGGAAAATCTCTACCGTGAAAATTTAGAGCGCGGCTACGACAAGTTCAGCCTGCTGGGCATGGCCAAGGTGCATGTCCTGCGCGGCGACAACGACAAGGTTTTGGAACGCTACCGAGAATTAATGGCCAAGGAAGAGGAAGACGGCTGGTTTTTCACGGAAATCATCGGCAAATACGGCGACGAGCGCCGCTTGGAAGCGTTGCGTTTCTACCACGGAGCGCGGGATCTGCACCGGGAGAAACCTGAAGTCTGCCGGCGTCTGGCCGAGCAGGTGGAAAAACTGCAACTGGCTATGGAGTAAAGGCGGAGCAAGCTCCGCCCCTATCTATTGGCAACAAAAGAAAGTCGATTTTTTGAACTACCTGTTTCACCTCTATCTCGCCGAGCCGACGGAAGCGAGTCTGCTCGGCGGCCTACTGGGGGATTTCGTCAAGGGGCGTCTCGATGACCGTTGGCCGGAAGCGATCCGGCGCGGCATCGAGCGCCACCGGGGCATCGACAGCTTCGCCCAGGGCAATGCCGTCGCCCGCCGCAGTCTGCGGCGCATCGATCCCTCCTACCGCCACTGCCGCTCGATTCTCGTCGATGTCTTTTACGATCACTTCCTCGCCCGAAACTGGCATCACCACGCCGACATCCCCCTGGAGCAGTTCGCCCAGCGCTTCTACCGGATCCTCGAAAAGCACCACGAGCTTCTTCCCCCGGGATTGCAACGTATCGCTCTGCGCATGATCGCCGGGCGCTGGCTCGAATCGTACCGCGACCCGGAAACGGTGGAGATCGTTCTGCAACGCCTGGCCGGACGCCTCTCCCGTCCTACGCCGCTGGCCCAGGGGGGTATGGAACTCCACCGCCACTACCGGGAGTTCGAACAGGATTTCACCGAGTTCCTGCCCCAGGCCGTGGCCCACGCCCGCACCCTCCCCGCCTGACACTCCCCACTCCCCACTCCCCACTCCCCACTCCCCACTACTGATACCGGGCCATGAAGCGCCGGTCGATCCAGTCCTTGAGCAGAAACGCCCAGCGCCCTTTCAGCACCAGCTCTCCCCGTTGCAACAGGCCCCGACCATCCCCGAGATTGAGAATTTGCAGAAACATGCGCTGCGGCACAAACTGCTCGAAGGGCTCGTCCTCGAGTGCGGCGAGCAGATTCTCGGCAAGGATCGGCCCCTGGCGCACGGCGAAAACGCCGACCCTGGGCAGAGCATGGTGATGCAGACTGATGCAATCGCCGCCACCGAGAATTTCGGGATAGCTCAGACTGCGCAGGGTGTCGTCCACCAGCAACCCGCCGTCGTCACCGACCGCCAACCCCGATTCGGCGAAGAGGGAGGGCGGAGCGATTCCCCCGGCCAACAGGACCAGGTCGGCGGGGAGCTCGTCGCCGTCGTCGAGGAGAACATGCCGATCCGCCACCCGTTGCGCCAGCACCCCTTCGAGAATGCGGACGCCGCGCTCGGCCAGCGAGGCCAGGGTCAACTCCCGGGCCCGCTCGGGGAAATCGGCGAGCAGGCGTCTGCCGCCGACCAGGGTGATTTCCCCATGTCCCCGGGTATCCCGCAGCAAGCGCCAGAGGGCGCCGGAAAGCTCGACCCCGGAAGGTCCGCCGCCGATCACCACGAGATTTTTGCGCCCCTCGGGCAGCATCGCCAGCAGCCGTTTTCGCGCCTCCAGCAAGTGCTGGATCGGCTTCACCGGCAGCACCGGACAACTGCCGTCATCGGGCAGATCGACCATCACCCGGCTGCCGAGGTTGAAGGAAACCAGGTCGTATGGGAGGGTTGAACCGTCGGAAAGGCTCAGGATGCGCGCCTCGGCATCGAGTCCCGTCGCCATCGCCCGCACCACCGTCGCCCCTGCCTTTTCGGCCATGCGCGCGACGGCGAAAGTGCCCTGCTCGGGGGTATAGATGCCCGCCAGCAGTCCCGGCCCCATGCCGGAATAAAAGTGATTCTCATCGGGCGTCACCAGCGTCACCCGATGGCCGAGACCGATCATCCGCCCCAGTTGCTGCAACACCGGCAGATGGGCGTGTCCCCCTCCGACCAGCACCAGATGTTTGCCCATATTCCAACCCTCCCGCGTCGAGTGAATGTCCAAAAGAGCGAATGCCGCCGTCTTTCTCGAAGTCTTTTCGCACAGTTTACTCCGGAGCGGGCATCTCGGCAAAGGCGGAATTGCAGGGGGGAGCGGTTTCCTGTTCAGGGGTGACGATAATCGAAGCTGTCGGTAAAACGACCCAAGGGGCTTTCAACGCGCACGCTGATGTTATAGGTGCCGGTATTTTCCAGAAAGAGATTGGCCCCGTATCCGCCCAACAGGGAAAGGCCCAGGGCGCGGATTTCGTTTCCCCGTGGGCCCAAAACGCGGAAGAAGACCTCGACATTCTCCCCGACAAGCAGATCAGGGCCGTCGAGATAGAGGACCAGTTCGGGATCAGGGTCCATTTCTTCGTCGAACTCTTCGTCGTCCAGCGGCGGGGTGACCAACCGGTAATCGAGACTCCAGGGGTCCACCAAAAGTTGGCGAATGGAAACGCCCCCGCTTCGTTCGCTCATCAACGAAAAGCGCCCCGGACCGTTGCCCGCCTGTCCCACATAAGCGACCAAAGCCATGCACAATCCACAGCCGAGAATGAGCAGCGGGCGCAGTGGATGGTATTGCATCAAACTCTCTCCTTGAGAAAAATGTCCTCGGCGCAAAATCAGCGCCATCCCACACCTCAGCAAGGCTCGGGCCAAGCTGAAGAAGCTTTGCGATACCGGCAGGTTGTGCTGGGCAGTGAGAACCGAAACGGAAACTCAAGGACCATTCTTGGAGAAAAATGTCGCTGATGTGCGACAGGGGCGTGATTTAACCGAAACAAAAGGGGCCACCGGACAGAAACGATGGCAGAAAGGGGGCTCTCCCTGTCGCTTATTGCCGACAGAGGGAAAAGCTATTCGGGCTTGAAGAGCTGAGGGACGATGTGATGACGTTGCAGCAGCTTGTAAAAATCGGTGCGGTTGCGGTCGGCGATGCGCGCCGCCTGGGAGACGTTGCCCCGGGTCATCTGCATCAGGCGCACCAGATAGTCCTGCTCGAACTTGCGCCGAGCCTCGGCCAGGGTGGGGAATTTTTCGGGGCTCACGCGCAACGCCGCCTGCAGAAGATCGGCGGAAATCACCGGGGTGGTCGACAGGGCCACCGCCTGCTCGATGACATTGATCAGTTGCCGGATGTTGCCGGGCCAGGAAGCGTTGAGCAACATTTCCATGGCCTCGGGGGCAAAACCGGTGAGTTTCTTGCCCGAACGGGTCGCCAGCGTCTTGCGGAAATGTTCCGCCAAGAGGGGAATATCCTCACGGCGCCGGGCCAGGCTCGGTACTTCGAGGCAGACGACGTTGAGGCGATAATAGAGGTCCTGGCGGAACTGTCCAGAGGCGACCGCTGCTTCGAGATCGCGGTGCGTGGCCGAAACGATGCGAACATCCACCGGCTCGACCCGGGTCGAGCCGACGGAGCGCACCTGTTTTTCCTGGATGACACGCAGCAACTTGACTTGCAGGGCCAGGGGCATGTCGCCGATTTCATCGAGCAGCAAGGTGCCGCCGTTGGCCGATTTGAAAAGACCGACGTAATCCTGGGTCGCCCCGGTAAAGGCGCCCTTGGTATGACCGAAGAGTTCCGATTCGAGCAGCGCCTCGGGAATCGAGCCGCAGTTCACCGCGACGAAGGGGCCGGCGGCGCGGGGGCTGGCCAGATGAATGGCTCGGGCCAGAAGCTCCTTGCCGGTGCCGCTTTCACCAAGGAGCAGGACGCTCGATTCGCTCTCCGCCACCAGCTTGAGACGCCCGAGCAGATCCTCCATCAGCGGGCTGCAGGTGATGATCTCCCGGCGCCAGGCGACATCCTTACCGGTGGGGGCGACCCCCGGCTGGGCGCCGCTCAGATTCAGGGCTTTGCGCACTTCCTCCAGCAAGGCCCTGCTGTCCACCGGTTTGGTCAGGAAGGAGAAGACCCCGCGCCGGGTGGCCTCCACCGCCTCGGCGATGGAACCGTGGGCGGTGAGGATAATGACCGGCACCGACGCGTTGATCTTGCGGATTTCCTCGAAGAGGCCGAGGCCATCCATCCCGGCCATACGCAGGTCGGTCACCACCAGATCAGGTTGCAGCACCGGGAACCGGGCCATGGCCTGCTCGGCGCTTTCGACCTGGGTCACGGCATAGCCGGCGGCGGAAAGACGCATGGAGAGCAGGCGCAGCAGATCGGTATCGTCATCCACCAGCAGTATGCGTCGTGCTTCAGCGTTCATGGTTCCTCACCGGCCGGCGGGGCGGAGTTTCTCCCGTTCGCCAAGAATGGTTTCGATCTTTTTCAGCTCCTCCAGCTGACGGTGCAGGGTCTCCGCCCGGGTCTTCTCGGCGGCGAGCTCTCTGGCACAATCCTCATCCCTCTCGACCGCCCCATCCAGCACCCCTTCCAGGACCAAGGCCAGGCCGCGCCGGGGATCATTCGCCCGATCGCTGCGTTCGGCGAGCAATTTCCGGGCCTGCTCCCGGTCGGAAAAGGGCTGATCCGGCCAGAGCGAAAGGAAAATCAGCCGCCAGCGGTCATCTTCTTCGGAGCTGCGAGCAAAACGTTTTTTAACTATATCGTACTCTTTGGCACGCTGCGTGTCGCTCATGCGCCGCAGAATGTCGAGATAAGTCAGGGGTTCGAAAACCGGGCGGGGTTTCTTCACCTTCGGTGGCACTGCCGCAACCTCCACCTCCCCTTCGGTGGCCGCTCTCCAGCGAGGTTCTTCCACGGGGAGCAGGCGTACCCGACCGCAACCGCTCAAAGCAAGAAACGTTACCCCCAACAGCAACAACACTAACCAACGATTCATCTCTCCTCCGGATTCCGGTTCAAGGGCAAAGTCAGGCGGATGCGCCCTCCCACCCCTTCCGGCACACTCAGTTCCCCGCCGTGGGCGCGGGCAATCTCCCGGGCGATGGACAGACCGAGGCCGGTTCCCTTAACGTGCATGGCATTGGACGAAGGCCCTTGATAAAAGGGCTGAAAGACCCGCTCCCGATCCGCCGGGGGAATCCCCATCCCGGAATCGCGCACCTCGAAAAACCACGTATCCCCCTCGCGTCCATCGACGATGGCGATGCTGCCCCCGTCCGGCGTGAACTTGATGGCGTTGGAGAGCAGATTGTCGATGAGGATCCGCAAGCGGCCGGGATCGGCCGGGACCGTCGGCGTTTCGAGACGCGCCTCGCAGCGCAGACCTTTTTTCATGATCGAGGGCTTGTGATCGGCCAGCACCTCGTCCACCAGCAGCGCCGGCGCTACCGGCACAAGCTCCGGCGGGGCGACGCCTTCCGCTTGAAAGCGGCTGAAACCCAGCAGATTTTCGATGAGTTTTTGCAGGTCGCGGCTGCTTTTGCAAAGGATTTCCACGATCTCCCGTTGCGGGACGTTCAGGTCCCCCATCACCTTGTCGTTGAGCAGTTCGCTCCCCTCGCGGATGGACGCCAGGGGGGTCTTGAGCTCGTGACTGATCTGGGCAACGAAACGGGACTTGGAACGCTCGACGTCAGCCAGCTGTCCACGCATCCAGTCGAGCCGCTGCCCGAGAAAAGCCAGATCGCGGGTACCGCCGACCGAGACCGGCGAAGCGAAATCCCCCTCGCCCAGACGGTTGATCGCCGCCACAATCTGTTGAATCGGCCGGGAAATCAGGCGGGCGAACAATCCGATGAACAGCAGCGAGACGGGAACCAGGGCGCCTCCCCACCACAGCAGGGTCTGGCGGGCCTGGGCGGTGGCCTGCTGGATACGGTCCACTTCATCGTAAATCAGGCGATTACTTTGATCGGCGATGGCGTTGGCCCGTTCGTTCAGTTCGGCGAACCCTTGCAGCGCCGCTTCATGGGTCGACGACTTGCGCGGCTCCTCCCGCAACTGCTCAAAAATCTGAGCTTCCAGTTCCACCACCTGACCCAGCCGTTCGGGCAAGGGGGGGGCCAGGCCCAGATTCAGCAAGCGGACCAGGGTTTGCTGAATCTCCCTGTGCTGATCGATCATTTCCTGCAACAACCGCTTGTCGCCAAGCACTTCGTGCTGGCGGGCCTTGCGTTCCAGAGCGATCAGATCGTCAACCAGCAACCGGCTCCCCTCGGTGGCCTTCACCGAGCGGTCAACCACCGCGCCGCTCTCCCCGGCCAACAGAGCCAACGACCGCTGGGCCTGAACCAGCGCCAGAACCAGGGGGAGACAGACCAGGACAAAACCGATCAGCACCAGACTCAAAAAGGATTTCGGTCGATAGCAGCGCATGGCGGTCGAATTCAGTCCATAAGGGGCCAGTCGGTTTCGAAGCCGGGAGGGTGAAACGTTTCGCGGGTGCGGTTGAAATAGCCGTATTGAAGGCGGGGGACGGCGGCCTTGACCCGATCCATCATCGTCTTCATGCCGAGCCCTTCATCCGTCACCCCCATGGCGTCGAGATACATCGTGGGATCGATGCTCAGATTGCGCAGTTGGATGAGATCGACCCCGGTTTCTTCCAGCAGGCGCAAGAGCGCTTCGATCTCGTCGGCGCGATCGGTGAGCCCGGGAAAGACGAGATAGTTGAGCATGGTGAACATGCCGGCCTGTTTGGCCCGGCGGATCGATTCCATGACGTCGGCGAAACGGTAACCCCGGGGGCGGTAATAGGCGTTGTAGAACGGTTCCTGTACCGAGTTGAGGGAGACGCGGATCGAATCGACCCCCGCGGCGGCGAGCTTGTCGACGGCGTCGGGAATGGAGGCGTTGGAGTTGAAATTGATCGTCCCCCGCGTCGTCGCCCGGCGCATTTCCCGTACCGCTTCACAGATGACGCCGGTTTGCAGAATCGGATCGCCCTCGCAGCCCTGACCGAAGGAGACAATGGCGTTTTCCGCCTCTTGCAGATGGGGAACCGCCACCTCGCAGAGCTCCTGCACGGTCGGCACGAAGGTCAGCCGCTCCTGGCTGGCCGGGCAGCACTCCGGCGCCTCCTGCAAGGAGATGCAGCCGAGGCAGCGGGAATTACAGGTCGGCGAGGTCGGCAGGGGCGCTTCCCAGCGGCGGAAGAAAAGATTTTTAGCGGCGAAGCAGTGGTAATCGACGGCGCAGCGGGAAAGCTGTTCGATCAGCCGATTTTCCGGATGCTCCTTGAGCGACCGCCGGACCAGGGGATCGAGCTTGCGGTCGTCGTAGTGCTCGGGGCGCCACTGGGGGTTGCGGTCGACCTTGGCCGCCGCCACATAGAAGCGCTCCTCCTCCACGCACCAGCCGACCGCCGTGTAGGACCAGAGGGGCAACTGCACTGCCTTGCGCCGGTAGTCGGCAGCAGGGAGCAGGGTGCGGGTGTAGCCGGGGGTCATGAAAGCCGAAACCGCCTGGATACGCCCTCCGCCCCAACTGCGCGGCAACGTTTCGACAGTGCATAGTTTGCGGCTGCTCCGGTCGAAACCCATGGGGGGCGTGTCGGGAATGGTGAAGAGACGGCTCCCCTCGGGGAGCGGAATCAGCTCGTCGGCCCGGGGCGCCCGGGGAGTCAGACCGTTCATACCGGCTAGGAGCAGATCGGGATGTTCGAAGACCTCGCCCTGAGCGTCGGCGACGACGGCGAGGATCGTTTTCTTGGCGGCCATGATGATAATCCCATCCTTCGTTATGGCGTTTTTTAAGGGGGATGTAACATAGCACACTGACGAACAAAGGGAAATCGGCAAGGGGCTGATTCCCCTTTTCAACACAGGCGCCATCCGCTATCCTTGCCCCCATGCGCACCCTACTGACCACCCTGCACAGCAAATTCATCCATCCCAGTCTCGCCCTCCCCTGTCTCGCCGCCTATGGCGGCTTTGAGTGCGGCGAGTTGCTCATCCGCGAATTCACCGTTCACGAGCCGAAGGAAAACATCCTCGCCGCCCTGCTTGCCGAGGCACCCGATGTCGTCACCTTCTCGGTCTACCTGTGGAACCGCCGGGAAACCCTGGAACTGGTCGACGCCCTGGCGCTGGTGCGCCCGGAGTTGCGCATCGTCCTCGGTGGTCCCGAAGTCTCCTTCGACGGATCCGAGCTCTTCGCCCGCCATCCCGGCCTCACCGCCCTGGTCCGGGGCGAAGGGGAAATCCCCCTGCGTGCCCTGCTCCGGGCCTGGCAACGGGACGAGGAGCCGGACATCATCCCCCGGGTCTTGCGGCGCGACGGCGAGGAACTCATCGAAGGCCCCGACGGGCCGCTCCTCGATCCCCTCGATGAGCTCCCCTCCCCCTTTCAACTTGGGCTGGTCGATACCGGGCGGGGCTTCGTCTATCTGGAAACCAGCCGCGGCTGCCCCTACACCTGCAGCTTCTGCATGAGCGCGCTGGATCAACGAGTGCGCTCCTTCTCCATGGCGCGCATCCGCGCCGACCTCGACTGGCTGATGGAGCGGGAAATCCCCAAGATCAAACTGGTCGACCGCACCTTCAACTACCACGCCGAACGCGCTCGGGAAATCTTCGCTTACATCCTCACCCATAACCGAAGCAGCCACTTTCATTTCGAGATCGGCGCCCACCTGCTCGACGACGCCACCCTAGACCTGCTCGAAAAGGTCCCCGAGGGGATGTTCCAGTTCGAGATCGGCGTCCAGTCGACCTTGCCCCAAACTCTCGCTGCCATCGACCGGCAAGCCCCTCTCGACCGGCTCGCCGAAAATGTCCGCCGCCTGCGCCGTGCCGGCAATATTCACCTGCACCTCGATCTCATCGCCGGATTGCCCGGCGAAGGCTTTGGCGATTTCCTTGCCTCCATCGACCGGGTGGCGGCCTTGAAGCCCCATCATTTGCAGATCGAACCGGTCAAACTCCTCCCCGGCGCGCCGCTGCGCCTCCAGGCCGAAGACTTCGCCATCCGCTTCGACCCCCATCCCCCCTACACGGTTCTCGCCACGGCCGAGTTGAGCTTCGCGGAACTGGAGCGCCTGCGCGGCATCGGCCGGCTCATGGATCTGACCTTCAACAGCGGCCGCTGTGACCGCTTTCTTGCCGGATTGACCGAAGCTTGCGGCGGGCTGGCGGCGGGGTTGGCGCAACTGGAAGAGTATTGGCGGCGGGCCGGACTCTTTCGCCATCCCCTGTCGCAGCGGGGCGTTTTCGAGGGTTTGGCGGCTTTTGTCGCGGCGGAATTCAGCGGAAAGACAGGAGAGGAACTGCGGGAGCAAGTGGCGCGGGATTTCGCCCACAGCGAGCGGGTGGTGCCGGGCAACGCCCCGGACTTTTTCGACACCGTCCTCGACGGAGACGAAGAACGTTGGGTTCGGGAGGAGGTACGGCAGCAGCAGGAGACGATCAAGGGGCAAGGGATCAAGCTGCAACACTTCGCCGCCCGCTTCCGCCATCTACCCGACCGCCCCGGTCCGACCCTGCTCCTTTTTCTCTACTACACCGAAACCGGTCGGGGACTGCGGGTGGAGGAAATCCCCCTCCCGGACTAGCCGTCACGACAAAGGAAAAGCCGCCGCGACTTTGCTGATCGCGGCGGCTTTTCTTTTACAAAAAATCCTGTCTCTCCCTATTGGGTATGGTCGTCGTGGCAGACCGAGCAGGTCATCATCCCCTGCTGATTGTCGGCCCCCTCGGGACCGTGACAGGAGAGGCAGTATTGGGTCTCGGCAGAGATGCCAGCCGCGACCGGGGCGAATTTTCCGTCCAGGTATTCGTTGAGAATCACCACCGTCTGATAGACCGTTTCCGCCGTGACCTTGGCACAACGGGCGCGTTTCTCCTCGGAGTTCACCGAAGTTCCGGCGGCACTGACCCAGGTCGATTCCGAGACATGGCACAGAGGCGAATTGGGCACCACCTGCGGTTGGTCGGGATAGGCGCTGATCGCGTCGAAGCGGGGACTGGGCAAGGGGGTATGGGCGTACCAGTGGAAGAGGTTCTGGATGAGCTTTTCGTGGGTGCCCTTCTCGTAATAGGCGACCAGATTGATGATGGCCGCGCAGGCCCCGAGGGCGCCACACAGGGTTCCCTGGTTGGCGTAACCGTTGCTCGCATGATCAAACATCATGTCCGGCATGGTGGTGTAGGGATGCCCGACTTTTTCCCGCAGCAGGCTGAGCAGACCCAGCCAGGCGCCGCTACCGCAGCCGTCCTTGTCGAGATAGTGGTCATGAGCGCGGCGGGCGGCCTCCCAGGGATCGAGTCTGACGTAGGGCCAGGGCAGTTCGGTACTGGGAGAAACCGGTTCGGGTTTCTTCTTTTCCATGCCGGCGTAGAGTTTGCCGCCGAGTAAAGCGGCTCCCGCCGCGATCCCCGAGGCCACAAAGGTTCTTCTCGATACGCCGCGCTTCGTCCCTTCCCCTTCTCGATTGGCCATTTGTCTCCTCCTGATGGCGGAGCCCGACGGAAGGATCCGTCACCCGCTCCTGTCCTGTCGTTTCCCCCGCAATCCCCAACACCCCCTCCTGTCGGGAGCGTGGAACGGGAAAGAACGACTATTCGAGTCGACAATGCCTAAAGCAGTCTTTGTGCCAAAACATTAAAAATAAGATAAATTACTGATTTTATTGATAATAAAGCATTAAACGAGACCAATTAATATTAGCTCTGCCTGAATAGTATATTTTTTTCATACGTAAACAAAAATCTGAACTCGACTACCCTATCCTAAGCCACTGTAATAACTGATCATAAATAAACGATTAACGGTTCTTTATAAAAATGAAGTGTCTATTTTTTTTATACGATCTGGGAAGGAGTGGCTGGAAGCGGAACCCTTGAGGTGTTCTCGCCCGCAAATCATGATGTCCGGCGGGGAAAATGAACGATATTCGATGTCTTTAACTCACCACGTAGGCGGCCGAGCCGGTGGCGATGAGCAGTCCGGATTCGTTTTTCAGCTCCATGCGCGCCGAGGCGATGCGGCCTCCCAGGCGGGTAACCTCGGCGCGGGCGTGAAAACTTTGGCCAACACCGGGACGCAGGTAATCGACACGCAGATCGATGGTGCTGAAGCGACCGAAACGGTTCACCAGCTGATCGGCCGACTCGTCGGCATGTTTTTCCGCCACGGCGACCACCACCGCGAAACCACCCACCGTATCGAGGGCGGTGGCGATGGCGCCGCCGTGCAGCCGATTATGAACGTAGCTGCCGACCAGTTCGGGACGCATGACGAAGGTTAGACCGGGGGACGCGGGGGCGAAGGATTCGACCCGCAGGCCGAGCAGGGCGTTGAAGGGGAAACGCTCCTCGAAAATCTCGCGCAGCAATCTTTCCAGGCGGGTCTGCTCCTCCGGGGAGCGGCGAAGGGGCGAAAGGGTCGCGGACATGGGCAATAACTCCGGGGATGGATGAAGCGGACGGCAACGCCGACCTTCAGGGCTCGTGGGCCGGGGCATCGGCCAGAGGCACGATATCCGCCGCGCGCAGGCACAGGGTCAAAGGATCGCCGACCTGCAAGGGTGAGCGGCGCAGGGAGCGGACCGGAATGCGCATCTGCATCCGCGTTTCCGGCAGGCCGTCGGGAACGACCCAGACCAGCGCCTCGCCGCCCAGTTCCAACACCTCACAGACCCGGCCGGGGATGGGATTTTCCAGATGCTCCCCCCAGGGTTTGTCGGGCCGCACCAAGAGCAGGTTGGAGGGGAGCACCGCCCAGCGCACCGTCGTGCCGACGGCGACATCCGGCGCGGGGGTCAGCCGCAGCCGGTGCGCTCCCCAGTTCAGCAGCGCCGCCCCCTCGGCATCCGTGCCGATGAACTCCCCGGCGAAAACATTGGGGATATCGAGAAGCCGGGCTGCGGACACGGAGGCCGGACGAGCCAGGACCGCCGCCGTCGGCCCCGCCTGCAACAGCCGTCCATGGCGCAAGAGCACGAGGTGGTCGGCCATGCGTGCGGCTTCGTCGAGATCGTGGGTGACGAGCAGGATGGTGGTGCGCAGCTCGGCGTGCAAGCGCCGCAGTTCGATGTAAAGGCGCTGGCGGGTGCTGCGGTCGACGGCGGAAAAGGGCTCGTCGAGAAGGAGCAACTGGGGGTCGCGGGCGATGGCCCGGGCCAGCGCCACCCGCTGCCGCTGCCCCCCGGAGAGTTCGTGGGGAAAGCGGCCTTCCAATCCCTCGACCCGGGCCAGGGCGAGATAATGCCGGGCGCGCTCACGCCGTTGCCCCTTCGGCAGATGGGTCAGGGACATCTCGACGTTAGCCTGCGCCGTCAGGTGCGGAAAAAGACCGTAATGCTGGGAAACGAGCCCGATGGGGCGCAGCCGGGTGGGGAGATGAACGCGCTCGTCGTCCCAGACGGCTTCCCCCAGGCGGATGCGCGCCTGTCGCACCCGCAAGAGACCGGCGATGGCGTGCAGAATTGACGTCTTGCCGCTCCCCGACGGCCCGACCAGGGCGGTGATGCGCCCCTCGGGCAGCTCGGCGGCAAAATCGAGCAGCGGACCCTCGTGGCGGATGGCGACGGAAAGGTTCATGCCCTGCCCCGCCCTTTCAGCAGCCGCTCGGCCAACCCGTAACTGACAGCGATGGTGACGAGGGAAATGACGAGCAGCAGCAGGGCCATGGCCCCGGCCGAAGCCGTGTCGAAGGACTGCACCTGATCGTAGATGGCGATGGCGACGGTCTTCGTTTCGCCGGGAATGTTGCCGCCGACCATGAGGACCACGCCGAACTCCCCCAGGGTGTGGGCGAAGGTCAGCACCGCCGCCGAGAGAATGCCCGGCCAGGCCAGCGGCAGCTCGATGCGCAACAACGCCTGCCAAAAGGTCAGACCGCAGCACTGCGCGGCCTCGCGCACCTCCCGGGGAATGGCGGCGAAGGCCCGCTGCATCGGCTGTACGGCAAAGGGGATGTTGAAGAGGATCGACGCCACCACCAGCCCTTCGAAACTGAAGGCCAGGGTGTGCCCGACCAGCCGTTCGTAATACTGCCCGAACAGGGTCTGCCGACCCATGCTCACCAGCAGGTAGTAACCGATCACCGTCGGCGGCAGGACCAGCGGCAGCGCCAGCAGCCCCTCGATCCAGGGCTTGCCTTTAAAGGAAGTGACCGCCAGCCAGCGGGCGACGGCCAGGGCCAGAGGCAGCAGGATGAGCAGGGTCGCCAGCGCCAGACGCAGAGAGAGAGCGATTGCCGACCAATCCATCAGTCCCCCGCCCCTTCCGGCGCGACGAACCCATATCCCGCCAAAACTTCACGCACGGCCGGCGTTTGCAAATAACGGTAAAAATCACGGCTCACCTGCCCCGCGCCCTTGAGCAGCACCATCCGTTGGCGCAGGGGTTCAGCGGCATGCCAGGCTTGCGGAATGACCGCATACCGGCCCAGTCCGCCCGTTTCCGAGGCTTTGACCAGGGACAGAGGAACGATCCCCCCGTCCGCCGAACCGGAAGCGGCGAACTGCATGGCCTGTGCAGCATTTTCGCCGAAGACCAGGCGCGGCGCGACCTCCGCCCAAAGCCCAACGCTCTGCAGGGCCGCCCACGCCGCTCGGCCGTAGGGCGCGTGCTCGGGATTGGCGATGGCGAAACGCCGCAGGCTGCCCGCCGTCAGCGCGGATTTGAGCCCCCGCAGCTCAGGGTCGACAGCCAGGGACGAGCCCGTGGGGGCGAAGAGTACGATTTGGCCGACGGCGTAAAGCCTCCCGCGATCTTCGGTCAGACCCCGATTGGAGAGCCGGAAAACAAAATTCTCATCCGCCGACAAAAAGATCTCGAAGGGCGCGCCCTGTTCGATCTGGGTCATGAAGGTGCCGGAAGAACCGAAGGAAATCCGCACCTTTTGCCCGGTTTCCGCCGAAAAACGGGTCGCCACCTCGGCCAGGGCGAACTTGAGATCGGCCGCGGCGGCAATCGCCGGAACCTCGGCGGCGGCAAGGGGGAACGCCGGACCGACGCTGAAGAGCAACAGGCAAATGACGATAAAACGGAAAAAATGCATCGGAATTTTCCTACTTCTCCTCCCCGCCCCACATCTGGTCCAGATAGCGCTCCCGGCCGGAGCCCCGGCGGTAGATTTTATAGCGCTGGGGGTTCTTTTTGTAATACTCCTGATGATACTCCTCGGCGGGATAAAAGGTCGTGGCCGGGAGGATTTCGGTGACGATGGGGCCGTCGAAGCGTCCCGACGCATCCATGTTACGTTTGGACTGTTCGGCCAACCGGCGCTGGCTATCGTCGTGATAGAAGATGGCAGTGCGGTAATGCTCCCCCTGGTCGGCAAACTGGCCGGTGGGGTCGGTGGGATCGACGTTGCGCCAGAAGACTTCGAGCAGTTCGCCGAAACCGATGCGCGCCGGATCAAAGAGGATGCGTACCGACTCGCGATGGTCGGTGAAACCCCGAGCGACATCTTCGTAACTGGGGTTTTCCTGGCGGCCGCCGGTGTAACCGGAGGTCACGGAAAGGACCCCGTCGAGTTGCGCGAAGGGCGGCTCCATGCACCAGAAACAGCCGCCGGCGAAGGTTGCGATCGCTTGTGTGGCATCCGGGTTCGGCATCGACTCCTCCTTGTCCAAGGTCAGGCCCGGCACGGGCGTGGCAAGCAGTAACAGCAGAAAAACAAACGACAAACGCATCCTCTACCTCCCAAAATCATTCTCCATCAAACGTCTCAAAAAAGCCGAAGGGAGGCCCCTGAGCGAAGTCGAAGGGCTACTCCTTGACGATCAGCCCACAGCCGTAGCGGGGATCGAGATCCGCGACCTTGAGGCGGCAGAACTCCTCCTCCCAGAGATCGAGACAGTAGGCGCCGAACTCCCCGGAACCAGCCTCGAGCCCTTCCAGAAAACGCAGGGTTTCCTCACGCAAAGCGGCATCGAGCCTGCCCTCCCGGCAGACCCGGCCGTGCAGTTCAGCCAGTTCGGCCCGGGGGATGGGCGACGGAACGAAGGGCCGTCCGAGCACGCGATTGGCGAGGGCGGTGAGAAAGAAATCGGAGAGGGCGAGATCGTCCACATGATCGGGATGGCAGCCGGTCAGGTCGAGATTTTCGGGCGCCGGCAGCTCGAAGCCGAGGCGGCCGTCGAAGAGGCGCATCTGCGCTTCGATCCGCTCCAGCCATTCCCCCGTCAACAGCAGATCCTGGCGGGTGGCGAAAGGCCGCTCGCCACCCCGGTCGGCCTCGACCAGGCCTTCAAAGAAGCGCGGTTTATTTCGCATCAGGGCCTCGACCAGGGCGCGGAAAGGGCCGTCGAGGTAGGCCCCAATCGGCGATTGCCGTATCTTTTTGGCCCGCTGTCCAAGACGCAGGGGCAGGCTGTAACCAACCCGGTAGAGGATTTCGAGATAGACCTCGTCGAAGAGAGAGGTGGCCTTGCCGACCTCGCCGTCGCCAAGCTCTTCGAGAGCCAGGTTCAGATAACGGTAAACCTCTTCGGTAACCGCCTGAACCTGAGCCGGCTCCCCGACATCGACCCGCTCGGCAATCAGGACCTTATTGATCAGATAGGTCAGCTCCCAGGCGACCTGCTCGCTGATGCCGCCGGCCAGGACCTCGGCGAGCAGGTCTTTTGGCCGAGCCGGAGTGAGGTAAAAACCGGGCGGCTCGGCATTATCCACCGGAAACAGGGCGCTTTTCCGATAGGATGCGACGTTGAAGCGCTCGGGATCGATGGGGGCATGCACCGCCAGCGCCTCGAAGGGATCGGGAAAGCCCCGGTCGAGCAGGCGGCCGCGGCGCAGGGCGTAGACCTCTTCTTCGAGGAGCGAATCCTGCTCCCAGCGCACCGATTCGAGCAGATGCTGATAGAAGTCGCCGTCGGCGCGAAGCAGGATATCGAGGATCGATCCGACCAACTTGGCGTTTTTATCGTCCCGGAACTCGATTTCGTAGCCGCCGTCCCGACGTACCGCCTCGATGCGCGCGTCATCCTCATCGATATCCTCGGGGCCGCACAAGATGTTGATGTGCTTCTTGATCATCAGCACCAGCAGTTCGAAGTCGAGTTGGCGAAAGGCCCGCACCACCTGATCATCCCCCGCCTCCAACAGCAGGGCCAGCCACTCCAAGGCGACGACGCCGTCGAAGACATCCCCCCGCCAGCAATCGAGATCGAGGAAGGTGGTGAGCTGTTCGGCGTCTACCATCGGTATCAGGTCGACAGAGTCCTCGTGCCCCAGCTCCTTGATCAGTAGATAGACCTCTTGGGCGGCCATACGCAGGACCAAAGCCTCGGCGTCATCGGCCTCGATCAGCAGGTTGTATTTTTTTCGCCCGTGCTCGCGGCGGATGATATCCAACCGTTCGCTTCGGGACAGAGCGTTAAATTCCTTGGCGCTGATGCGGCGAGACTCGCGCAGCAGCTTCAGATGACCGACCCGTTTTTCCGCCGGCAGTTCAATCTTGTCCATTCGGTCAATCTCCTGAAAAAAACTCGTTCTTCACCACGGCAATCAATGAGAAATCCGTGGAGAATCGGATACTTAAAACATAAAGTTTAAAACTTTAACTCAGATTTTCACCTGACGCCAGATCGCCGTCACCTTGCCGAGAATGCGGGTGTCGGGATCGGGACGAAAGGGGACATAGGAGGCGTTCTCCGCCGCCAGATAGACCTCGTCGCCGCGCAGGCGCAGACGGCGGAAAATCACTTCCCCCCAGCGATTGGTGACCAGGACGATATCTTTGTTTTCTCCGCGCCGTCCGGGTTCGAAGATGACCAGATCGCCGTCGCTGATGGTCGGCGCCATGAAATCCCCCTCGAAACGCAGGGCATAACAGCCCGGCGGCAGACCGGGCAGGCGCAGAACGTCTTCAATCTCGGATGGATCGATCGCGGGAAAGGTCGAAGAAATCCGCTTCAGCAAGGGGATGCCGGAATTTTCCGTAGCGACTTCGGCAGGGCGCGCGGCCCCGACGGTTTTCATCCCGCCCTCCCCGGTCAGAAGCCACTCGCGGCGAATGCCGTGCGTTTGGCAAAGGGCGATGAGCAGGGTGTCGGACGGGGTTTTCTTGCCGCTTTCCACGGCGCTGAGAAAGCCCTGGACAATCCCCAGGGCGGTGGCAAAATCTTTCTGGGTCTGGCCCAGGGATTGACGCAAATTTCGGATGCGGGAACCGACATCCGCGGAAGCGAAGGACTGGGAAAACAAAATATCTCCAAGAAATAAAATATTTTATTGAGATTTTTACGTCTTGACAGAAAAAGCTTTTTCGGTAAAAATTATGTTAAGAAATGACAGTTTAACACCGGATAATTCGAGCCGCAAGAATAATATTTCTCAGAAATATATCGAAGGAGGGAATCATGGGCAGCTGTCACTGGCCGTTGATGGAAATGAGCCGCCTGGTCAAGGATGATCCCCAGGCCAACGCGTTGCTGGACGAATTTTTCGACGCCTGTTTCAGCAGCGTCCAGCCCTTCTCTTGGACTCCCTCCCAGACGGCAACGGAACGGGGGGATAAGCGCATTGCCCAGGCCCTGGAGGCGCTCAACGCCTGGCTACGGGATCACGCTCCCGAGACCGAGCCGCTGACGCCGCCGGCGGAGATGCCTCTGGACGACTGGGCTGAGGAAATCGCCCTGCAGCTGCTGACCAACACCCCCTGCTGAACCACTCTCCTTCACGGGGTCGGATCCTTCGCGATCCGGCCCTTTCTTTTTTTCCGCCCCCCTGTCTTCCGCCCCGCCCCCGGCAGATGCCGACCAAGATCAAGCCGCATTCCTTATAGCACAATTATTGTCAGAACGGGCAAAGAGGATTAAAACCCCGCGCTGATGAAATGGGAATTCGGCGGTATAATGAATGGAAACGCTCTCCTCCCATCCCGAAAGGCATCCGCCCATGCCCTACGTGATCGCGACCTTTGTACTTCTCTTGCTCGGCCTCACTACCCCGGCTTTCGCCCTTGACCTGCGGGAACTGATCCGCCAGGTGGAAACCCAGTATCACGGCAGCTCGGCCCAGGCCCGCGTCTCCATGGAAGTCGCCACCGACAACTGGCGACGGACCCTGGAGATGGAATCCTGGTCCCTGGGGCGCGAGCATTTTCTCACCCGCATCCTCGAGCCGCCCAAAGAAAAGGGGGTTGCCACCCTCAAGGTGCGCAAGGAGGTCTGGAACTACCTGCCCAAAGTCGACCGGGTCATCAAAATTCCGCCGTCGATGATGGGTGGTTCCTGGATGGGGAGTCACATCACCAACGACGACCTGGTCAAAGGGAGTCAGGTCGATGAGGATTACACCTTCGCGCTGCTGGAGGAAACGGCGACCAGCTGGCGCATCGAATGCCTGCCCAAACCGGAGGCGGCGGTGGTCTGGGGCAAGCTGGTCTACGAAATCGAAAAAGCGCGCAAGCTCCCCCTGCGCGTCGATTATTACGACGAGGCCCTGCAACCGGTGCGGGAGATCGTCTTCGACGAGGTGCGAGAGATCGGCGGCCGCGTCCTCCCCTCGCGGATGACCGTGCGCCCCCTCGACAAGCCGGCAGAGCGGACCCTCATGCGCTACCACGACATCCGTTTCGATCTCGCCATCACCGAGGATTTCTTCTCCCTGCGTACCCTCAAGGCCCGCTGACATGCTACTGCGGTTGGCCTTCCGTAACCTCTGGCGAAACAGTCGCCGCACCCTCCTGACCCTGTCGGCGATGGTCGCCTCCTCGGCCCTGCTGATTCTGGCTCTCGGGGTCTTTTCTGGGATGTTCTCCGATATGCTCGCCTCGGCGACCGAGCAATATCACGGGCATCTGGTCCTTTCCCGCCCCGGCTATCAGGACGATCGCGATATGTTCGCCCATTTCGCCGCCGACCTGGACCTGGCAGACCAGCTGCGCCGCCGTCCCGGCGTGCGCGGCGCCTCCCCCCGGTTGCGGGCCTTTGGCCTGGTGGCCCACGGCGACACCACCCGCCCCGCCGAACTGCTCGGCATCGATCCTGAGCGGGAATCGCAGGTCACCAGCTTTTCCCGCCAGCTCATCGCCGGGCGTTATCCGCAAGCAGCCGAGGACGACGCCGCCCTCATCGGCGCGGGACTGGCAAAAAAACTCGGCGTTGCGCCCGGGGATGAGCTGGTCTTTCTCACCCAGGCCGCCGACGGTTCTCTCGGCAACGATCTGCTCACCGTCAGCGGCATTTTCCAAACCGGCGCCGGCAATCGGGATAACGGCCTGGTGCTGGTGCAACTTTCCTGGCTGCAGCGCCTCACCGTTTTGCCCGGGAAGATTCACGAGCTGGCTCTGACCATCGACGAGCCGATGGCCGCCGCCGAACTGGCCGCGAGTCTGAAACCCGTCCTTCCCGACGGACTGGAGTTGCGCACCTGGGGGCAGCTGCTGCCAGAGATGCAGGAAGTGATCGCCAGCTATGACGTCTCCCGACTGATCCTGGTGACGATCCTTTATGCCGCGACGGGGCTGGGCATCCTCAACACCATCTTCATGTCGGTCCTGGAACGGACCCGCGAGTTCGGCATCCTCATGGCCCTGGGGATGAAACCCGGGGAAGTGCGCGGACTGGTTCTGCTGGAAACGTTGGTTCTGGCCTTGATCTCCCTGATTATCGGAGTTGCGGCGGGGATCGCCATGACCTTTTATATGCAGCGGGTGGGAATCGACCTGAGCCCCTATCTCTCGGCGGTCACCTACGCCGGCGGCACCCTGGCGCCACGCCTGACCGCCGTGCTCGACGGCGTGAACCTGCTGGTCCCGGCCGCCGCCCTGCTGCTGGTGGCGCTCGCCGCCGGCTATTTTCCGGCCCGCCGGGCGGCGCGATTCAATCCTGTCGAAGCCTTGCGCGAGGACTGACATGGATCTTCTCTCCCTGGCCTGGAAAA
Organism: Desulfuromonas acetexigens; assembly: GCF_900111775.1. Lineage (NCBI taxonomy): Bacteria > Pseudomonadati > Thermodesulfobacteriota > Desulfuromonadia > Desulfuromonadales > Trichloromonadaceae > Trichloromonas > Trichloromonas acetexigens. The sequence continues at coordinate 125,347 of NZ_FOJJ01000038.1, forward strand.
ACCTCTGGCGCAACCGCCGCCGCACCCTCATCACCCTTTCCGCCCTGGGGTTGAGCCTCTTTCTGCTGCAAACCTTCCACAACCTCTCCTTCGGAGTCTACGCCCAGATGGTCGACAGCGGCGTCCGCGCCGGCTCGGGGCACATCGCCCTCTATCGCGGCGACTACGCGCAAAGCCGGGACGAACAGCTCAGTTTCGCCGAAGCCGGACTGAGTGCCGCCCTCGCCCGGGAGCCGGGGGTACGCGCCGCCCTGCCCCGCGTCTATCTGCCGGGCTTGGCCCAATCGAGCCGGGAAAGTCGGGGGATTCTGCTGATGGGGATCGATCCCGCCGCCGAGGCCGAGGTTAATCCCTTCTGGAAAAACCTGCCGGAAGAAGAGCGGATCGCTGACCCCGAGGGACGCGAAGCGCTGGTCGGCAGCCGGCTGCTCAAAGAACTGAAACTGGACATCGGCAACAAGTTCGTCGTCACCGTGCAGCATCGCGACGGCGAACTGACCAGCGAATTGCTGCGAGTGCGCGGGGTGCTGCGCACTGGCCTCAAGGAGATCGACGGTTCGATGGTGATGGTCGGCCGTCAGCGCGCCGCCGCCATGGCCGGAATTCCCGGGGAGATTCACGAACTGGCGGTCATCCTGGAGCGGGCCGGGGATCAGTCGCCCCTGCTGCCGAAACTGGCGGCGCTGGCGGAAAAATATCCGCAGGTGCGAGCGGTCCCCTGGGAGGTCGCCATGCCCAACCTCTCCGATGCCATCCGCCTCGACTATGCCGGCCAGAAATTCATCTTCGCGGTGATCCTGCTGATCGTCACCATCGGCGTCGTCAACACCTTGCTCATGACGGTGATGGAACGAATCCGGGAATTCGGCGTGCTGCTCGCCATCGGCGCCACCCCCGGCCGACTGCGCCTGATGATCTGGCATGAGGCGCTGCTCCTCGGGTTGCTCGCCATGGTCCTGGGCACCCTGCTCGGCGCCGCCGCCACCTGGTACCTGGTGGAGCAGGGGCTCGACTTGCGCACCCTGCTGCCGGCCGGACTCGAATTCGGCGGCGTGGTCTTCGATCCGGTGCTGCGCGCGGCCTGGGATCTGCCGTGGATGGCGCGGATGGGCCTTTACGTGGTCGGACTCTGCCTGCTCGCCTCCATCTATCCGGCGATCAAGGCCGCCCGCATCCCCCCGGCCGAAGCGATGAGGCATAGGTGAGGCTCAAGGCTGAAGGCTGAAGGCTGAAGGCTGAAGGTGGGAAGTAGGAAGTGAAAATTTAACCGAAGGGCGGGTTCTTTCAGTCTTCAGCCTTCAGCCTAATCCCCTTAAACCTGACGGAGTCGTCATGTCTCTGATTAAACTGAACAATGTCGGCAAAATCTATCCTCTCGGCAGTCAGCAGGTGGTTGCCCTGGCCGATATCGATCTGGAGATCGGTGCTGGGGAATTTACCGTCTTTGCCGGGCCTTCGGGGAGCGGCAAGACCACCCTGCTCAACCTCATCGGCTGCCTCGACCAGCCGACTTCGGGGAGCATCCGCATCGACGGGCGCGAAACCGGCGGCCGGACGGCGCGGGAGATGGCCGACTTCCGCCTGCATCATATCGGCTTCATCTTTCAGTCCTACAACCTGGTGCCGGTGCTGACGGCGGCGGAAAATGCCGAATTCACCCTGATGCTGCAAAAAATCCCCAAAACCGCGCGACGCCGTCGGGTTGAGGAACTCTTCGCCGCCCTCGGTCTCTCCGGGTTGGAGGATCGCCGCCCCAACGATCTCTCCGGCGGTCAACAGCAGCGGGTCGCCATCGCCCGGGCGATGGCCGCCGATCCCCGGGTGATCCTGGCCGACGAGCCGACCGCCAATCTCGATTCGCAGACCAGCGAAGACCTCTTGCGCCTCATGCGCCGCCTCAACGAAGAGCAGGGAACGACCTTCATCTTCAGCTCCCACGATCCCCAGGTCATCCATCTCGCCCGCCGGGTTATCCGCCTCAAGGACGGCCGCCTGGAGTCGGATCGTCCCCAGTCGCCGGCAGCCGGAACATGAAGAGATTCCGGCCCCTCGCCATCCTCCTCGCCCTGCTCTTTGCCCTGGTTCCGAACGGGCTTCTCGCCGCCGAAAGTGCAAACTGGGAGCTGGGCGGCCATGCCAAGTCGTTGAATCTTTACCGGGAGGGGGATCCGGCGGGACTGATCGACGACAGCTTCGATTCCGCCAACAACCTGCGCCTGGATCTGGCTCGCCCCCTGGGAAAAGAAAGTCGCTTCGAGTTCGCCGTCGAAGGGCAGGCGCGCTACTCTGATGCCGACGCTCTCGGCATGGAACGGGAGAACACCGCCAATCGCCGCCTCGATCTGGAAAAAAGCCGCTGGGAAGAGCGCCGGTTCAGTCAGCGCGGGGAAATCGACCGACTCAATCTCTCGGGATCGCACTCCGGTTTCGCCTGGAACATCGGCCGCCAGGCCATCGGTTTCGGGCGTATCGCCCTCGCCTCCCCCCTCGACATCATCGCCCCCTTCGCTCCCGATGCCCTTGATACGGATGTGCGTCCGGGAATCGACGCCCTGCGCGCCGGCCGCTTCTTCGGCCGCGGCGGGGAAATCGGCGCCGTCGCGGTCTTCGGCCCCCACAAGGAGAGCAACTCCTATCTGCTGCACGGCGAAACGAACCTGGCCGGGGTCGATCTGCTCGCCCTGGGCGGCAACCTGCGCGGACGCGACCTGCTCGGCGGCGGCTTCGCCACGCAATTCATGGGCATGGGCATCAAAGGGGAACTGGCCGGATATCGCGGGGAAGGGGTCGGAACGCCCGACGGCGATCCCCGGGAGGACTTTCTTCAGGGGGCGCTGGAACTCGATTATCGTTTCGCTGCCGGTCCCCTGTGCGCCCTGCAATATCTGCACAACGGCCTCGGCGCGAAAGAGCCCGAGGATTATCCGGCCATCTTTCTCTCCGCACCGATCCAGGAGGGCCTGGGTTACCTTCTCGGCCGCCATTATCTGCTCGCCTCCATCTCCCACGATCCGCATCCCCTGGTCACCCTCGGCGCCCTCGGCATCTGGAATCTGCGGGACGACTCCTTTCTGCTGCGTCCGCTGGCGCGCATCTCCCTGGGCGACAACCTTTCCCTGGAACTCTTCTGGAGCTTCAATCAGGGGGCTTCTCCTAAAGAAAATGAGTCGCCGATTCGGCTAGTTATCCCGCGTAGTGAATTCGGCGCCGCCGGCGACGGTGGGGGCATTCTCCTTAAATATTTCTTTTGAGAAAATCTCTCCGCTTGCAAATTCTAATAAACTTGGTATGATTTCGCCGGTTCCCACCTAAGGGAAGATTGACTAAACTGCTTTGCACGGAGGATCAAATGAAACACATGCTGTACAAACTTCTCGTTGGGCTGCTTGCTGTCGGCCTGACCGCGGGCGCCGCGTCGGCCGAAAACCGCGCCGGTGCCCTCACCATTTCGCCGATGTACGGCGGGTATCTTTTCGAAGGCGATCAGAACTTCGAAGATGACAACACCCCCACCTTCGGCCTCGGACTCGGCTACAACCTGACCAAGAGCTTCAGCCTCGAAGCCGCCGTCAACTACATCGACGACTTTGAAGGCCGCAACAACCAGGGTCAGGCCACTGAAGTCGAAGGTCTGCTCTACCGCCTGGAAGGCCTCTACCACTTCATGCCGGAGAACGCGCTGGTCCCCTACATCGCCGTCGGTGCCGGCAACATCGCGCTGAATCCCGAAGTGGGCCGTCTTGACGACACCTTCGGCGCCAACTACGGCGTCGGCGTCAAGTACTACGTCAGCGAACACGTCGCCTTCCGCGTCGACGCCCGCCACTTCATCGCCTTCGACCAGGGCCTCGACGAAGGCAACCACACCAATAATAACCTGCTCTACACCGCCGGCATGCACTTCCAGATCGGTGGCGAGAGCGCTGCCCCCGCTCCTCGCGACAGCGACGGCGACGGCGTGACCGACGATCTCGACAAGTGCCCCGACACCCCCAAAGGTGTTGTCGTTGACGCCGACGGCTGCCCGGTCGACAGCGATGGCGACGGCGTACCCGACTACCTCGACAAGTGCCCCGACACCCCCAAAGGCGTAGCGGTTGATGCCAATGGTTGCCCGGCTGTCGGTGATGCCGACGGCGACGGCGTTGCCGACGATCTCGACAAGTGCCCCGACACCCCCAAAGGTGTTGTTGTTGACGCCGACGGCTGCCCGGTTGACAGCGATGGCGACGGCGTACCCGACTACCTCGACAAGTGCCCCGACACCCCCCGTGGCGCTGCTGTTGACGCCAACGGCTGCCCGCTCGACAGCGACGGCGACGGCGTTTACGACTACCTCGACAAGTGCCCCGGCACCCCCCGTGGCGTAGTCGTCGATGAAAAAGGCTGCCCGGTGAGCTTCACCATGCAGATCGAGTTCGACTTCGATAAAGCCGACATCCGCCCCATGTACCACAACCAGCTCAAGGAAGCGGCGGACTTCATCAACAAGTATCCGGCCAACCAGATCCTGGTCGCCGGCCACACCGACAGCAAAGGCAGTGATGCTTACAACAAGAAACTGTCCCAGCGCCGCGCCGATAACGTGCGCAAATATCTGGTGAACAAGTTCGGCATCAGCGCCAACAAACTGGTTGCACGGGGCTACGGCGAAAGCCAACCCATCGCTTCCAACGACACCGACGCCGGCCGCCAGCAGAACCGCCGCGTTGAGGTTATCTGCTGCACGGTTATTCCTGCTGAGTAACGCTGTGGCACATGCTTGACCTTGCGGGGGGAGAATCCAGTGGATTCTCCCCCCGCTTTTTTATACGCAAGCGAGCACAAAAAAAAGCGGCCCGATTGGGGCCGCTTTTTTTGTGGAGCAGAAGGATCGAGTCGCTTAAAGCTTGTCGGCTTCTTCGGCCAGATAGGAGGAGACCCCCGCTTTGTCCGCCTTCATCCCCTTATCCCCCTTGTTCCAACCGGCGGGGCAGACCTCGCCGTGTTTCTCGGTGAATTGCAAGGCGTCAATCATGCGCAGCATCTCGTCGACATTGCGCCCCAGGGGAAGATCATTGACCACCTGATGGCGGACGATGCCGCCACAATCGATAAGAAAGGATCCACGAAAGGCGACCCCGGCCTCGCCGAATTCCACGTCATAGGCGCGGCAGATCTCGTGCTTGACGTCGGCCACCAGGGGATAGGCGACCGGACCGATCCCGCCCTCCGACACCGGCGTATTGCGCCAGGCGACGTGGGTGTACTGGGAGTCGATGGAGCAGCCGATCACCTGCACGCCCCGCTCCTCGAATTCGTTGATGCGACGACTGAAGGCGATCAGCTCGGTGGGGCAGACAAAGGTGAAATCGAGGGGGTAGAAGAAGAGGACGACATATTTCCCGGCATAATCGGTCAGGGCGAAACGCTCATTGATGCTGCCGTCGGCCATCACTGCGGCGGCGGTGAACTCGGGGGCTTTTTGTCCAACCAGAACACTCATTGAAATGACTCCTTTGAAGGTGTGTTGAAGAAACGCCCTGATTCTAGCAAGGCGACGACAAGAGTCAAGACAATTAAGACCTTTTTGGTCATTTTTTCCTTCCCCGGGGATGGGCCTTGTCGTAGACTTCCATCAGCCGGGCAACGCTGACCTGGGTGTATTTCTGAGTGGTGGAAAGGGATTCGTGACCGAGCAGTTCCTGGATGGCGCGCAGGTCGGCGCCACCATCGAGGAGATGGGTGGCGAAGGAATGGCGCAGGGTATGGGGGGTGGCATCCTTGAGCAACCTCGCATCGAGCAACTGCTGTTTGAGGTGGCGCTGGATGCTGCGCGCCGTCAGCCGTCCGCCGTTCCGGTTGAGGAAGAGGGCGTCGGTGGAAGCTACGCCCCCCCGCGCTTCCAGGTAGTCGTGGATGGCGCGGCAGGCCTTGCCGCCCAAAGGGACGATCCGTTCTTTGCTCCCCTTGCCGAGCACCCGTACCAGGCCCTCGGCCAGATCGACGGCGTCGACATCGAGCCCGGTCAGTTCGCCGACGCGCAGGCCACTCGAATAGAGGGTTTCAAGAATCGCCTGATCGCGCAGCCCGAGCAGATCCGGACGTCGGGGGGCGTCGAGCAGGGCGAAGGATTCGTCGACGGAGAGGACCGTCGGCAGATACCGTTCCCGGCGGGGGGTAGAGACGAGTTCGGCGGGATTGGCCGCAAGCACCCCTTCCCGCTGCAGAAAGCGAAAAAAACCGCGCAGGGACGAAAGACGACGGGCGATACTCGTTTTCTTGTGGGTCTTGTGCAACAGCGCCAGATAACGGCGCAGAGTGACGACATCAACCGGAAAGAAGCCTTGCCCCTCTTGACGAGACGCGGGCAGTCCGTCGAGAAACGCCTGAAAGGCCAGCAGATCCCGACGGTAGGCGAGCCGGGTGTGCTCGGAGACGCCCCGCTCCAGGGCGAGATGGCGGTCAAAACGGTCGATCAGTTCACGCATGGAAATCCTTTCTTTATCTTCGGAAGATTAGCATATCCAACCTTTCCCCGGGGAGGATTTACATCTCTTCCTTTTCCGTGCATTATTCCTGAGGCGACAATCGTTACCAATACCTTCAAGGAGAGACCTTATGCCGACCGACGAACTCCACTGGTATAGCGAGGACCAGATCGGCCGCCTCGATGAACTGATCTCCTGCGACCCCCGGACCAAGGAACTCCCCCTACGCCGGGATGTGCGCTCTCTCGGCTTTCTTCTCGGCACGGTCATCCGTGAACAGCAGGGAGAAGAGGCCTTCGCCGTCGAGGAGAAACTGCGCCGCCTCTCCATCCGCCACCGGGAACTGGAAAACTCTCTGGAATCCGGCCAGGGCGACGGCGAAGCGGAAGCGGCGCTGCTCCGGGAGGCCGCCGATATCATCGCCGGTCTGAGCGAAACGGAAGCCCATCACATCGTCAAGGCCTTCGCCACCTTTTTCGAGCTGACCAACCTGGCCGAAACCCGCCATCGCATCCGCCGGGGGCGGGCCCACCGGGTGAGCCGGGCACCGGTCAAGCCGGGCACCTTCAAGGCCACCCTGCAGCGCATGAAGGATGCGGGATTAACCCTGGAAGAGACCCTTGACCAGTTGCGCCGTATCGAGATCGTCCCGGTCTTCACCGCCCATCCCACCGAAGTCGCCCGGCGGGTGGTCCTCTTCAAACGCCGCCGCATCGCCGCCGAGCTGGCGAAACTCGATCAACTGCCCCTCTCCGCAGTCGATGCCGCCGCCATCCAGCAGGCGATCCTCGCTGAAATCACCGCCCTCTGGCAGGGGGATGAGGTGCGTCGCAAGCAACCGACGGTGCGCGACGAAATCGTCATGGGACTCGACCATTACCCGGTCTCCCTCTTCCCTCCCATCGCTCCTCTCTACGAGAAGCTCACCCGCCATCTCAACGAGGTCTTCGGTAGCGATCTGGAGCCCGCGCAACTGCCGACCCTGTTGCGTTTCGGCTCATGGATTGGCGGCGACCGGGACGGAAATCCCTATGTCACCCCCGCAAGCACCCGCGAGGCGCTGTCTCTGGCCCGGGAAAAGATCCTTTCCCACTACCTCGACGTACTGGAGCAGCTGCGTCAACTGCTGACCAGCTCCGGCAACCGGGTGGGCATCCATGCGCCCCTGCGGGAGGCGCTGGAGACCTACCGGGCGGCCTTTCCCGAAGCCATGACCGAGGTCGAGGGTCTGCCTGAAGGGGAACTCAACCGCCGCCTGCTGACCCTCATGCGGCGACGTCTGCAACGGACCCTGGCCGACCCCGGGGATATCGAGGCCTACCCGAACGCCGCAGCCTTCGTCACCGACCTCGATCTGCTCAACGCCAGCCTGCGCGCCTGTCGCGGCGAGCGCCTGGCCCGACAACTGATGGAACCCCTGCGCCGGGAGCTGGCGACCTTCGGATTCCATCTGCACAGCCTCGACATCCGCCAGCATGCCCGGGTTCATGCCCAGGCCCTGTCCGAACTCGCCGTCGGCGCCGCGCACGCGGCCCAACCGGAGGGCCCCCGCCCCGCTCCGCCCTCGGAACAGACCGGCCAACTTCTTGACACCCTGCGCGCCCTTGCCGAGTTGAAGGAGGAATTTCCGGCCCAGGCCATCCGCAGCTACATCATCAGCGGCGCTACCTCGGTGCAGGACGTGCTCTCCCTGGTCTGGCTGATGGAGATGGCCGGGATCCATGTCGCCGCCCGCCCGGAAAAGGACGATCCCGGGCTGATGCCGGTTCCCCTTTTCGAATCGATCGACGATCTGCGCAACGCCCCCGCCATCTGCCGCGAACTCTGGAGCCGGGTCGACTACGCCCCCTATCTCGATTCCTGGGACCGCCGGCAGGAGGTGATGCTCGGCTATTCCGACTCGAACAAGGACGGCGGCATGCTCACCAGCACCTGGGAAATTTTCAAGGCCCACCGGGAACTGCACCGCGTCGCCGTGGAATGCAACGTCAAGCTGCGGCTCTTTCACGGCCGGGGCGGCACCGTCGGCCGGGGCGGCGGCCCCACCCACCGCGCCATCGTCGCCCAGCCGCAGGGGGCCTTCAGCGGTTCCTTCAAACTCACCGAACAGGGGGAAGTGATCCACTACAAGTATTCCGATCCCGCCCTGGCGCAAAGGAATTTCGAGCTGATGCTCGCCGCCGCCCTCGAAGCCCTGACCCGTACCGGGCTGGTGGAAGCGGCCGTCGAGCCGGGCTGGGAGAACGCTTTCGAAGAACTCTCACGCATCGCCTTTGCCTGCTATCGGGAAAAGATCGCCGAAAATCCCGACATCCTTCCCTATTTCGAGCAGGCCACGCCGGTCCGGGAATTCGAACTGGCGAAGATCGGCTCGCGTCCCTCGCGCCGAGGAAAACAGGCCAACCTCGACGATCTGCGCGCCATCCCCTGGGGCTTCGGCTGGATTCAGAGCCGTCTGCTGATTCCCGCCTGGTTCGGGGTCGGCACCGCGCTGGAAACCTTCGCCGCCAAAGGCGAGGCCGAGGGTGAGCTGTTGCGGACAATGGTGCGACGTTTTCCGATCTTCATCGACATGCTGCGCAACGTCGAAATGGCCCTGGCCAAGGTCGATATCCCCCTGGCCAGGCACTACGCCGGTCTGATCGAGGATGCCGAACTGCGCGAGCGGGTGCTGCCGATGCTCATCGACGAATTCCGCCGTACCCGGCGCCTGCTGCTGGAGCTCACCGGGCAGTCGCGCCTGCTCGAAACGGATCCCGATCTCGCCCATTCCCTGCGTCTGCGCAATCCCTACGTCGACCCCATGAGTCTGATCCAGGTCGAACTGCTGCGCCGCAAACGCTCCGGCAAGTGGAGCGAGCAGCTCGACTACGTGCTCGCCGCGACCATCAACGGCATCGCCGCCGGTCTGCGTAATACCGGTTAAAAATGCACTTATCGACCCCGCAAGGAGCAGGGTACCGCATGACCGACCACGACGACAAACCACCCTTTCCCGAGCGCATCTCCCTCTGCCTGTTGCTGCAGGCCGGGGAAATGGAGGAACTCGACCGCCGCTCGAGTAGGCCGACGGCGGTCTGCGCCAAGTGCGGGCTCAAAGCCAATGACATCGGCGATCTCTGCCAGGGGCGCCCCTGGCATAAGCGTTGACGCTTTTGCCGAGCCCATGCCATAATCGGACCTCCTCAAGGGAGGTTTCATGATTATCCTTTCGGCATTGATCCTGGTCTTTCTCGCCGTTGTCGCCGGTTTCGTCCTCGCCAGTCATCTCTTCGCCTGGTACGAGCAGGCCAACCTTCGGCCCGAGTTGATGGCGCGGCGCTTCGCTCCGTCTTCCCTCGCCTTCGCCCTGAGTCTGATGCTCCGCGAGACGCTCTGGCTCGTCGTCACCATTCTGCTGTTGCCCTGGGGCTGGCTCCCCCCCTGGCGTCGGCGCATTCCCCGCCAGCGCACGCCGGTCCTTTTTCTCCACGGCCTCTTCCAGAACCGCGCCTGCTGGCTCTATCTGCGGCTGCGGTTGCGCCTGCTCGGCATCCCCTCCCTGCATGCCATCAACCTCCCCCCGTGGAAGGATATCGAATCCCTCACCGAGCGGGTCGCCATCAAGGTGGATGAGCTGCGCCTCGCCTCCGGCTGCGAGCGGGTGCATCTGGTCGGCCATTCCATGGGCGGCATCATCGCCCGCAACTACGTGCAGCTGCGCGGTGGAGCGCCCAAGGTCGAGCACTGCCTCCTGCTCGCCGCCCCCAACGGCGGCTCGAAACTGGCGTCCCTCGCCCTTTCCCCCCTGGCCAAGTCCCTGCTCCCTGGCTCGGAGCTGCTGCGCCGCCTGGCCCAGGCGCCCCTCCCCGCTGACACGACCCTGACCGCCCTTTACAGCCGTCACGACAACATCGTTTTGCCCCCGGCCAACGCCCGCCTCGACGGGGTGGAAAACATCGAACTGGCGGGGGTCGGCCACACCTCCCTGCTCTACCACGAACCGACCCTCAAGGCGTTAGCCGCGCTCCTGGGCGAAAGGGCCGCATGATCACCCTCGACCTCAGAAGCCGCCGGCCGGTGGAAATGATCGACGTCACCGCCCAGGTGCGCGACGCCGTCCGCCAGAGCGGTATCCGCTCCGGCCTGGCCCTGGTCTTCACTCCCCACACCACGGCGGCGGTGACCATCAACGAAAACGCCGACCCCGATGTCGTCGCCGACCTGTGCATGGAAATCAACAAGATCGTCCCCTTCGACGACCACTACCGCCATGCCGAAGGGAACAGCGCCGCCCATCTCAAAAGCAGTCTCTTCGGTGCGAGCGAAACCCTGATCGTCGAGGATGGCGCGCCCGTTCTCGGGACCTGGCAGGGAATCTACTTCTGCGAATTCGACGGCCCGCGCAGCCGCCGCCTGCATATCCAGGTGATCGGCGCATGAGTCTTCGCGTCAGCCTCAAGGCCGCCGCGAGCTACGACCGGGCCGTGGTGGAACAGGCCCTGGCGGACGTGCTCGCCCCCCTGGGCGGGATGGAAGCCTTCGTCCGGCCGGGGCAGCGGGTGCTGATCAAGCCCAACCTGCTCTCGGCCAAGCCGCCGGAAAAGGCCGTCACCACCCATCCCGAGGTGGTACGCGCCGTCATCCGTCTGGCCCAGCGGGCCGGTGGTATCGTTTCGGTGGGGGATTCCCCCGGGGTCGGCAGTCCCCGCCAGGTGGCGGCGCGCTGCGGCATCCTCGCGGTGGCCGAGGAGACCGGCGCGCATTTCGCCCCCTTCCACGAGTCGGTGCGGGTCAAGGCGCAAGGGCGCACCTTTCAGGAACTGGAAATCGCCCGGGACATCCTCGACGCCGAGGTGATCATCAATTTGCCGAAGCTCAAAACCCATCAGATGATGGGCTTCACCTGCGCCGTCAAAAATCTCTTCGGCGCGGTGGTCGGCATGCGCAAGCCGCGCCTGCACCTGCAAGCCGGCACCGACAAGGCCTTTTTCGCCCTGATGCTGCTGGAACTGGCGGAAGAGATTCGCCCGGCCCTCTCCATCGTAGACGCCATCGTCGGCATGGAGGGGGACGGTCCCGGCAGTGGCGATCCGGTTTCCATCGGTGCCCTACTCGCCGGCGTCGACCCTCTGGCCGTCGATACCGCCGCCGCCGAACTGGTCGGCCTGCCCGTGGAACTGGACTGGCCGCGACGGGTGGCGCGGGAGAGCGGACGGGCGGGAACCCGCCTCGAAGAAATCGAGCTGCTCGGCGATCCCCTGGCCACCCTGCGCCTCCGCCGCTTCCGCCCGGCGAAAAAGGGGGATGTAGGCTTCGGCCTGCCGCCCTTTCTCAAGCAGCGCCTGCGCCGCGCCCTGACCGCCCTGCCGGTGGTCGAGGAGCAGCGCTGCACGGCCTGCGGACTCTGCGTCAAGCATTGCCCGCCGAAGACCATGAACCTCGCCGCCGGCAAGGTGCGCATCGACTACTCGAACTGCATCGGCTGTTTCTGCTGCCAAGAACTCTGCCCGCACAAGGCCCTGACCACCCGCCAGGGCACGCTGCTGCGCCTGAGCCAGTGGTTTTCCCGACCGCGCTAGATTCCCACGAACCCTATTCAGGCACCCCCATGAGCCTTTCCACTCCTATCACCGTTTTGATCCTGGAAGACCTGGCCGAAGACCGGGAACTGCTGCTGCACGAACTGCGGCGCCAAGGGCTCGACCCCCGGCCGTTGCCGGTGACCGGCGAAGGGGACTACCGCGCCGCCCTGGAACAGCACCCCGAGGTCATCCTCGCCGACTACCGCCTACCGGCCTTTTCCGCTGAGCGCGCCCTGGAAATCCTCGCCGAGCAAGAGCTGGACATCCCTCTGATCGTCGTTTCCGGCTACATCGGCGAGGAAAAGGCGGTGGAGTTGATGCGCCGGGGGGCCGCCGACTATCTGCTCAAGGACCGCCTCGGCCGCCTCGGCGCGGCGGTGACCCAGGCGATCGACAACCGCTGCCTGCGCCGGGAACGAGAGCTCTCCACCGCCGCCCTGCGCTTCGGCGAGGAACGCTTTCGCCTGGCGCTCAACCAGATCCCCCTCCCCTTCGCCCTTTACGACGAAAACCTGTGCATCCGTTTCGCCAATGAAAGCTGTACCCGCTTTTTCGGCCAGCCCGAGGAACGCATCATCGGCCACGACTGCCGCGACTTCTTCCCCGAGGAAATCAGCAGCCAGCTTTACCCGCACCTACTGGCGGCCCGGGAAAGCGGCCAACCGCGTACGGCGGAATGCCTCATTCCCCTGCCCGACGGCGAGCACAGCTTCCGGATTTCCTACGTCCCATTAGGCCATGACGAAACTCTCGCCGTCGCCGTCGACATCACCGAGTGGCAGCGCATGGAGCGCCTCAAGGATGAACTGCTCGCCTCGGTCAGCCATGAAATGCGCTCGCCTCTGACGGCGATTCTCGGCTTTACCGAATTCATGCAGGGGACCGAAGTTCCCCGGGCGCTCCAACTCGAATATCTCGGCATTATTCGCCAAGAAGGAGAGCGGCTGAAAGAGCTGGTGGAAAATCTCCTCGATCTGCAACGCCTGCAGGCCGGTTTCGACCAGCGCAACCTGACGGCGATTTCGGTCCACTCCCTGTTATCGCGACTGCGCGAACGCTTCCTGTCGCTGCAACCGCAACGGAATTTCCAGCTCAACTGCCCACTCGATCTCCCCCTGCTGCGCGGCAACGAACCCCATCTTTATCGCGCTCTGGAAAATCTGCTGAACAACGCCGTCAAATATACGACCGAGGAAAAGGCCATCACCCTCGGCGCCCGCCTCGACAAAGAAAACATCCTGCTCTGGGTACGGGATCTGGGAGAAGGCCTCGATCCAGCGCTGCACGAAAAGATATTCCAGCGATTTTTCCGCGCCACCAGCGCCGTCGGCGGCACCGGCCTGGGACTGGCCCTGGTCCGGGAAATCGCCCGGGAACACGGCGGCCAGGCCTGGGTCGAAAGCACGCCGGGAGAAGGCTGTACCTTTTACCTGCGCCTGCCCCTCGCCTGAAAGACACCGGGACTTTTCAGAATAAAAAAACGGCGGGGAGGCGGCCCACATGGCCCCTCCCCGCCGTTTTATCGCGGGCCATCTAAAACAAGCCTTCGCCCTTTACAGGGTGAACGATTTGCCCGATTCTGGTATTTCGATCCCCTTCAGCCCCAACTCCTCGCGCAAGATTTTCGCCAGATTGGTCGAGGAATCCTCTTCGCCGTGCACGATGAAGGTGCGTTCCGGCTTCTTCTCCATCACCCGCACGAAATCGACCAACCCGTCCCGGTCGGCATGACCGGAGAAGCCGGTGAGCACCTCGACCCGGGCCCGCACCTCGAATTCCTCGCCGAAAATCCGCACCGGGTTTTGCTTCTCGACCAGTTTCCGCCCGAGGGTGTTGGGCGCCTGCCAGCTGGTCATGAGGATGGTGGTGCGCGGATCGCCGATGCGGTTGCGCAGATGGTGGAGAATCCGCCCCCCTTCAAGCATGCCGCTGGAACTGATGATGATCGCCGGCACCTTGAGATCGTTCAGGGCCTTCGATTCCTCGACCTTGCGGGTGTATTTGAGACGGCCGAAACCGAAGGGATCGTTGTCGTCGTCGGAAAGAAGAAACTCGCGGATCTCGGCATCGAAAACCTCGGGATGCATGCGGAAGACATCGGTGGTGGCGATACCCAGGGGGCTGTCGACGAAAATCGGCAGATCGGGGATGGCGCCGTCGCTGTGCAGCCGGTGCAAGGCATAAACCAGCTGCTGGGTGCGCCCCACGGCAAAGGCCGGAATCAGCAGCGACCCGCCCCGGCTCACCGTTTCGGTGACGATGCGCTCCAGCTCCTTTTCCGAGTCGGGATAGGGAGGATGCAGGCGGTCGCCGTAGGTGCTCTCCATGATGAGGATATCGGCCCCCTCGACGAGCGGCTGGGGATCGCGAATGATGGGGATGTCCGGGCGGCCGATGTCACCGCTGAAAACGAGGCGGCGGCTCTTGCCGGTATCGCGGTCATCAATGTCGAGAATGACGTGGGCGCTGCCGAGCATGTGTCCGGCGTCGACCAGGGTGAGGCGGATGCCGGGGAAAAGCTCGTGCGACCGCCGGTAGTTGAGGCCGACGAACTGCTCCAGGCTGCGCGAGGCGTCGGCCCGGGTGTAAAGGGGTTCGAAGGGGCGCTGCCCCTTCTTCGCCCGGCGCCGGTTGACGTACTCCACGTCCTTTTCCTGGATGAAAGCGCTGTCCATGAGCATCACCGCACACAGGTCGCGGGTCGCCGAGGTGCAGAAGATATCGCCGGTGAAGCCGTTACGGACCAGGCAGGGGATACGCCCCGAGTGGTCGATGTGGGCATGGGAAAGAACGAGCGCGTCGATCTCGTCGCCCCGGCACAGGCCGCTGCGGTTCAACTCGAAGGATTCCTTGCGCTTGCCCTGAAAGAGGCCGCAGTCGAGCAGAATCTTCTTGCCGTTCGCTTCGATCAGATGCTGGGAACCGGTCACGGTCCCGGCGGCGCCTTGAAAGGTAATTTTCATGGATGCTTTCCTCCTTTGAATGAATGACGGATTGAAAACGGTAACGCCGGCGGGAGTGTCGCCCCCCTCCTCTTCGTCGCGAATGATCAACCGGCCCCTCGATAATGTTTATAACATCCCGGCGGCGGGGGAGGCAAAAAAACCAGGCTGGATTCGACTTTAGTTGCTTCAGCGGGTATTTTCCACAACTTGACGGGCGCTGCCCGCCGCGCTAGATTGGCGGGGTATCGTTGTGATGGATTTGCGAGGGAAGATGAGAAGTGACCAGAGAAAAAAAACCATTCAACCGCCGCAGTCGATGAACCAAAAATGGATGGTTGGTAAATTTCTGGGCAACAACGGATTGATAAAAAAAATAATTCGTCAATCAATCAATATGTTAGACATTTTTTTCGACTTACTCTGCTTCGCAATTTGAACAGAATCGACCATTCTGGGTATATATAGTAAAAACCCAGGAGGTGGAACTATGAATCACAAAGGGAATAAACCATTAGGGGCAATTTCTGAACATTGGATAAAAATCATACAGGCTTCATTTTATAGACACGAAAACATACCCGTATGGCTTGTCAAGTTGGCTGTTGGGAAGGGGCAGAAAGAAGTCGAAGGATGGATATTTTTTGAACCTGACTTTATGGAGATACGTTTCGAGAGGCATTTGTCGATGGAGCCACCTGGTTTTCTTTCAGGAAGGTACTTGACACAAGGCGTTAGCGACTCATCCTTGGCACTCCTATATGACAGCCCATGTAAAGAGGATTTAGCCTACATCGAGTCCTACATAAAAAAGTTCATCGAGAAGTGCAAGTTTTGTGTAAGAACACTAATGGACATATCGACCGCAACATACTGGCAGGAGGCTATGTCCTACCGATATGGAATCTCAACTATCCCCATCAGAAGGGAAAGGATATAAAGTGACTCCAATAATACAGGAAATTATATTTAAAAAATCTTACTGGCGCATTCCAACAGTTGAATCAGCTTTTGATGGAATTTTTGAGGGTGTGCTAACCGATGAAGAGAAAAAACAGAAAATTGAACAGGTACTTCAAGAGCGTGAAAAATGGGAACCTTCGCAAAAGGCATGGGCGCAATTAGAAGAAGTAAAAACGGCCATAGGTAAAGAAGTAGAAGTACAAATATGGGACCCAATAATATTTATACTCGAAGAAGAAGGTCCTTCCCCGATCTTGGCCAAATGCACTGGCGTTACTTTAATTTCAAATGAAGAGGGAAAGCAACAAGCGTACCTAACGTTAGAAAGTGTTCGCAGTAAGTCAACCCCCATGGGTTACGACGGCAGATCAAAGCTTAAAGATGGAGGGGAAAAGGGGACATTTATGTTACCTCTAGCAGACATCTATTCAATTAGACTTGGCGACATTAATTCGAAACCGGAAAATAAAAAGATGTCGTCGCCTGCTCTATCGGTAAAAAAACAGCAACGAAAATGGGCTGATACCAAAGGCATTGGCTATGACAAATCTGGCTATACCCATAACCTTAACGACAACCTATTCAGACCCATGTCAACTGCTTCAATATCTGAATTTAGTAAAGGCGACGGTGGGGAACTGGGAAATCCCTACAAACGGGGAAAAATACAAGCACTGCACTCCTCTTCAGCCCTTGCTTGTAATGTTTTCGACTATTGGCGGGGTCGAGATGCCACCATTCTTACTCAATCGCTCGGTTTATCTGCAAAAAATCCGACAAACATCGAATTTGAGCGAAAATTTCCAACAGGACTTCGAGGGAACGCTCCAAATCTTGATGTTGTGATTACCTCAGAAAATAGTTCTATCACAGCGATCGAATCTAAGTTTCTTGAGCCTTATAGTAATCATCATAATGGTTTCAAGAAAAAATATTTCGAATCTTCACCCGGCTTATGGGAGAAAACAAACTTCCACCACTGCCAGAAGCTCGCTTATTTTTTACAAACTGGGGAAATATCGTTTAAATGGCTGCACGCAGAGCAACTGTTGAAACACATTCTTGGCCTTAGTAATTCTGGCTTACAATGGAGACTTCTATATCTGTGGTATGAAATTCCCAGCCGAGAATCCTATGAGCACTTATCAGAAATAATTAAACTCAGTTCTTTCTTGGAAGCTGATCGTATTCATTTCAAATTTATGAGTTATCAAACCCTGTTCGCTGCCATCCAGTCATACGCTGGGGAGATTGACCGCGATTATCTTTCGTATCTTGGTGAGCGTTATTTCAATGAGATTGCATAGAACCGGCTTGGCTATCAAACGTAAACTGGGGGGCGCCATGCAACTCGCGCCCCCTAAAAACTCAACCACCAAGTACGAAAATAGGGTCAGAGATGAAAACGGGGTCGTGTCTTGCGCCGCAACAAATTAACCTAACACCAGCTTTCAATTCTACCGATTTCTTAATCCAGTCAACTCACCCCCTCTGGGGGCTCTGTTCGCGCAGTTCCTTCTCCTCCTCCGCTTCCCAGTCGTAATCGATCTGGATTTTCCCCTTCAGAGCCAGCAGATCTTCGGTCTTCTTCTGCCGGACAAAGGCTTCCATGGCGGTAACAATGGCCGAGGTCTTCGATTTTTCTCCCGAAAGCTGTTGCACTTCGCGCATCAGATCATCGGGTATGTTCAATGTCGCACGCATGATTCACACCTCCTTGCTATGCGAATAGCTTCCATCCCTGTCGGATATTAGTCAAACCACCCCTACCCCCGCCGTTTCCACACCGAGCGCAGCCGGGTCAATTCGCGACCGTCACTGGTGCCGACGAGTTGGTGGAGATAGGTCGGGCGGTCGGTGTCGGGGACGGTTTGCAGGCGGGAGAGGATGCGGTCGCCGTAGGTAACGGGGGCGCGGTAGGCGATTTCGAGTTCAAACAGGCGGCAGTTGGCGTCGATGTCGGCGGGAATGGCTTCGAGCGCCCAGACCGGATAGACGGTATTGTTGACGTGCTGGTTGATGTCGAGATCGCCCCGGCGCACGCGAAAATCGAGTTCGACCTCGGCGTTCTCCACCTTCGGCAGGGTGGGAAAGGCGCTCGCCAGCGCCCGCTCCGCCCGTACCGGGTAGTCGGGCAGGGCGTTGTCCAGGCGCACCGGGCGGCCGCTGGTGAGATCGACCACCGCCCAGGAGGTGGTCGCCTGCGCCACCAGACGATCCCGCTCGTCGCGAGCCTCGAAGTCGCGCAGGGCGAAGAGCCCCTCGCGCCCCGAAGGCCAGGTGCGCACCCGCACCACGGCTCCGGCGCGGGGATAGTAGAGAAAACGCACCTGGGTGCGGGAGAGCACCCAGGTCAGGTTGCGCTCCCGCAGGTCGGCGACGGCAATACCAAGTTCGATAGTGTGGCCGCCGGCGGCATCCTGAAAGAAATCGAGCAGGGTCACCGGCCGCAGCCGGGCGCGCTGATCGACTTCGTAGAAACGTACCGGATAATCCTTAATGAAAACACTCATGCCTACCCTTCCTCCTGCTTGAGCCGAACCAGCGTCGCCCCCCAGCCGCCGCCGGAGCCGTCCGCCAGGCGGAAGGCCGCGACCTCGGGCAGACGCCCGAGAATCGCATGAACCCGTCGTTGCAGGATCCCCTGCCCCTTGCCGTGAATGATGCGCACGTCGAAAATGCCCTTTTCCCGGCAGGCCGCAAGATAGTCGGGGATGAGCGTGCCGACTTCGCGGGGCTGAAAGGTATGCAGGTCAAGCACCCCGTCGATGGGCAGCTCGACCGGCTCCAATTCCTCGAAATCCTCGTCCACCGTCAACTCCGGTTGGCGTCCGCCACCTGGTCGTTCCAGGTCCAGTAGTCGTAGATGTAGCCGACGCCGAGCAGCCCACCGGAGACGAGGTAGAGCAACCCGGTGATCCACTTGCCGATGTACATGCGATGGACGCCGAAGAGGCCGAGATAGGTGAGCAGCAACCAGGCCAGGTTGTAATCGTAGCGCCCCTGGCTGTAGCGGTTTTCGGCCTTGTCGGCCATGGAGGGGATGAGAAAGAGGTCGACAATCCAACCGATGAGAAAGAGTCCAAAGGTGAAGAAGTAGATGGTGCCGGAAATCGGCCGGCCGTAATAGAAGCGGTGCGAGCCGGTGAAGCCGAAGATCCAGAGCAGATAGCCGATGAGATTGCCGTGGGTGCCGTCGAGCAGGGGCATGAGGGAACTCCCAGGTTAGAGGACAAAGGATAAAGGCAAAACAGGGGGATTGTACGCGCGGGGGCGTCGGGATGCAACCCTGCCGACGGTCGCGGGAAGGTCGCGGAGGGAGCGAATCAGGCGGCGAACTGGCGGGCAATGTCGTTGTCGATGACGTAGATGCAGACTTCCTTGGCGCCGTGACGGGTGTACTGGTAGCGGGCGCAGAGGTTGGTGATGAGAAAGGTGACGTCATCGCGGATGCGCTGGTCGTAGGTCTTGAAATCCTCCTTGCCGAAATCCTTGATCGCCCGACGGAAATTTTCGTTTTCGAGGAAGGGGTCGAGGACGCGCTCCTTGAGATTGTGGATGTAGCGCTCGCGCAGGGTCTGATAGAGGCTGGTCTCGATGATCTTGCGCCCTTCGAGCATCATTTCCTGGGTCAGGGCCTTGACTGTGTATTCCTTCTGCACGTCCTTGCGGAAAAGGTGGCGGCTGTCGCTGCTCGCGCCGGAGCCGAGCAGGCGGCTTTCAATGCCGGCAAGAAGTTCTTCGGTGATTTCCAGCTTCTCGCCGGTGAAGGTGCAGACCTCCTTGGATCCGAGCTTGAAGTTGACGGCGAAGAGGTAGTTGCGGATGTCCCGGGAAATCTGCTCCTCGTTGTAAGAATAGAGGGATTCCTTGACCTCTTGCAGCACCGTGTAGTCGTACATGCGCGTCAGCGAATCGAGGATGCTTTCGGTCACCACCGTCGCCAGGTCGGTGCGCACCTTGGTAAAGTATTTCACCAGGATCGACATATCGATGAGCTTGTCCTTGCGCGCGTAGGTCGAGAAGAAGTCGTTGAAAATCTTCAGGGAATCCCGCCCGGAGAGGCCCTTGTCCCCTTCCAGCTCCGATTCGGCGATGATGTTGCGTCGGCGCTTGGCGGTGAGGCGCTTGACATCCTCGTCGTCGAGCCACTTGGGAATGTTGCCGGTATAGATCTCCATCTTCAGCAACATCAGGTTGTCGTCGCAGTAGTGGCGGTACTTGACCGGATGGGCGATCCACTCGCTCATGGCCGGGCTGTGGCTCTTCAGCCGCGTCGAGATGATGACCCGGGCGAAGTTGTGCAGCACCCGGGGGAGGAAGCTGTTGTCGATATGGGTACCGAATGTGTTGCGGTAGATCTCCACCTCGGTGTTGAGGTCGAGGACATAGGGCACCTTGATATATTCGATGCGGTCGAGAAACGATTGGAAGCCCTGGATATTCTGTTTGTCCTCGGGATTCATCAGGGCGATGAAAAGGGAATTGACGTTTTCCTCCGTGTCTTCGACCTTATGCAGCCCTTCGCTGATAATGTTGTGCAATTCGATCAAGCGTTCGGTGTTGTGCGACTTGATGTCCATCAGGGCATAGATGCCATTGTTGGTTTTGGCGTAGCGGGAGAAGAGGTACTTGACCTTGTTGCTGTCGCGCAGCAGGGTATTGATGCGGTTCTGCAGAATGTCGTTGGTCAGGATGTTCTGCTTGACCGGCTTGTCGCCGGGGGTGAAGACGCTGATCCCCTCGCCGAGACTGCGGCTGAACTGATAGGGTCGGGCGAAGATCATGCGGTAGACATCGAGGGGATTGCCGACCTTCTCTAACAGGGCCAGGTAGAGGGAACGGCAGATGGTGCAGGGGGTGCCGCGAAAGACCCATTCGAATTCCTTGTCCGTCAGCAGCCGCTCCCGGGTGGCGGGATCGTCGAAGAGTTGCTCGAAAAATTCGCGACGCAGGGACTTGGGGATCATCAGGATCGGGTTGTCGTGGCTGGGACAGGGGACCTCGACGTAATCCTCGGAAGCGTACATCGCCTCCTTGGTCTCGATCAGCTCGTTCTGGCCGAATTCGTATTCGTCAAGCAGATGGGAGAGCTTGTCGAGAAAGTGATCGGCGTTGCGCGCCGGGATGCTGGCGAGATTCTTCCGGCTCAGGCGCCAGACCACCTCGTAGCGCCGCCCTTCGGCGGTGTTGGCGTAGCGCTCGAACTTGAGCAGCAGATTGTTGAGAAAGGTACTCTTGCCGCTCCCCGGCGGACCTTCGAAGATGTAGATCTTGTTCTGCTGGGCGCCACGCTTGAGCGATTCGACCAGGGAAACGAGGCGGTTGGCGAAAAGACGGTCGGCGAAGAAGGGGTTGTCCGTCCCCTCGACGAAGAGCTTGGAGCAGTTGTAATGCATGTAATGGATCGATTCAGGATCGTTGGGGTATTCGTCGAGACCTTCCGCGACGTGACTCTTCACCAGATCGTGAAAGATCTGAAAGGCGTTGCGCAGCACCCGGTCGGGCTGCTCGGTCAACACTTTGAGAAACTCCTCGAAGGGCATGGGCGCGAGGGGCTCCCACTCGCTCATGCGTTTGACGACCAGATCCAGTGCCTTTTCGATACGATCCATAACCCTATCCCGTGCGCTCGCGCTAGATTTTTCGGAGACGCCTCAACCTCGCGGCTCAGGCCTCGACCGCGCCCAGCACGTAACGGCTGAGCTGACGGTCCTTCATGGTGTAACTGACCCGCTGCCAGCGCAGCTTGCGCGGGGTTTCCGGCTCCGGCGCCGTCGCCGGCCCCCAACCGCCATCCACCTCGGAGGGCCGCTCCCGTTCGACCTCGCTGGTCTCCAGTTGCACCGGCGCGCCCCAGAGAAATTCGATCCCCATCAGGGTATTAGACAGATATTCCCCGATCAGCGGCTTCCCCTCGAAGCGATGATCGAGCTTCAGGGTTTCGCCGGATTCCCCTTTAACCACCTCGATCGCCGGCGGGTGGTAGAGACTGTCGAGGACCATTTTCCGGTAGTCCTCGGCCTTGCGGCTCTTGACGTAGATCTCCCAGGTGCCGCGCTCGCGGTTCAGACGCCGGTCGGCGACGAAGAGCCGGTAGCGGTCGACGA
This sequence comes from Desulfuromonas acetexigens, assembly GCF_900111775.1. Taxonomy (NCBI): domain Bacteria; kingdom Pseudomonadati; phylum Thermodesulfobacteriota; class Desulfuromonadia; order Desulfuromonadales; family Trichloromonadaceae; genus Trichloromonas; species Trichloromonas acetexigens. The sequence continues at coordinate 147,396 of NZ_FOJJ01000038.1, forward strand.
AATCCTGGTCGATGAAGCGGTTGATGAAGAGAAAATCGCTGAGATTCTCGCGGATGGCGAAGATCGTCTGTTTGCCGGCGCCGAGTCCGGCATTGAAGCTTTCCCGCTCATGGCTGTCGCGCAGGCGCTCGAAGTCGTAACTCATCCGCCCCTTGTCGGCCATTTCCTCCAGATACTGGAAGAGGCGCATGCCCAGGGCGTAGGGGTTCATCCCTACCCGCGGCATCGCCGTCACACCAGCGTGGGCGCGGGCGAACTCGATTTCGTGACCGCTGATGCGCTCATCCTCCATGAAGAGCTTTTCGTGCCAGTAGCTGGCCCAACCCTCGTTCATGATCTTGGTGCGGATCTGCGGCTGGAAGTAGACGGAGGTCGAACGCACCACCTCCATCACCGACTTCATCCAGCGGTTTTCTTCCTTGTTGAGAAAGGGGGAGTGGTCCATCAGATATTGCAGCAGATCCCGCCGCCGGGGGGCGGGGGCGCGGCGGCTCTTCTCGTAAAGGGCCTCGAACTCGGGATGGCGGCTCGCCACCTCGGCGAAAAAGGCCGCCTCGCACTGGCTGCCGAACTCGCGCCGGCACTGGTTGTAACGTTCGATCTCCTTGACGTAGAAGCTGATTTTGGCCTTGCTGCGGTTCTGCAGAAAGACGTCGAAATAATAGTCGACCCGGGTTGAGCCGCTGCCGGCGGCGGGGCCGTCAGCCCGCGCCAAGTCGTCGTAGTAGCCGACCAGATTGTCGATCCCCCGGGAGAATTCGATGACGTAATCGACCCACCGCCCCTTTTCGGAACGCAGGCGGTTGATCAGGCGCTTGTCAGCCAGCGCCCGGCCGGTCAGGTCGAAATTCCAGGTGTGCTGGAAGAAGCTGTTGTTCTGGAAGAAATCGATGTGGCCGAGAACGTGATAGAAAATCATCACGTTGAGCCAATCGGGATTGTTGTCGTTGTAGAAGGAAATGGCCGGGCGGGTGTTGATGACCGTCTCGTAGGGATTACCGGGATAGAGTTCGTAGCGCCCCTTCTCCTTGAGCACCTCCACATCCTGCACCCAGTAGTCGTACAGGGTCGGAATCATGACCTTGGGCGAGAGTTCAAGCAGATCGCGATTGGTCACGATATATTCGAGGGTCTCGTTGTCGAAACGCAGCCCGGCCGACCGCGCCCGCTCCTTGCAGCCCTCCATGATCCTCTTGGTATGCTGGTCGATGAGTTGCATAGGTCAGGCCCGAGGATAAAGGAAAAAGGATCGAGGAAAATCGATTCCTCGTTCCTGGTTCCTCGCTCCTTTTTCCTTTCAAGAAATCAGCGTTTTGATCCCCTCGATCAGGCGCGGCTCCTGGGCGTCCTCGCCCATGACGTCGAGCCGGAGCAGCTCGGGATGGGCTTCGAGCAGACCGGAAGAGCGCAGGTAGCGCTGCACCTCGGTCGAGCCGCTGGTGCTCTGGGTGCTGTAGTGCTCGGCGACGGTGATGCCGATGCGGCTGACGTAGCCGAGCATCTTCTTCAACTCTTCGAGCGCCTCGGCGCCGGTGGAATCCCAGTCGTCGCCGTCGGTGCCGTGGAAGACGTAGATGTTGTAATCCTTGGCCAGACTTTCTTTATCGACGATTTCGTTGACCATGCGGTAGGCCGAGGCCACCTTCGTCCCCCCCGCCACCTTCGAGTTGTAGTAGCTGTAGAAGTCCGGCACCTCGCGGGCATCGACGTCATGCAGAATAAAGCGCGTCTCCACCTGCTTTTCGTACTGGTAGAGCAGCCAGCTGTAGATGAGCACATGCTGGGTCACGACAATGTCGGTGGACTTGCCGGCCATGGAACCGGAATAGTCGCGGAGGAAGAAGACCAGGGCCTGGGATTCGTAATCCTTCTCCCGGGACAGGACCCGATAGATTTTGTCGTTGGGGGCGATCAGCAGGCCGGTGGTGTCGATGTTCTCTACGTCGGGGATATTGCCCAAGGCGAGGTTGGTCTTGAGCACGCTGCGCAAGGTCGCCTTCTTGTCGAGGATCTGGCCGAAGCCGCGATTGCGGTCGGTGAGATCGTAGACGTAGCGGGAGAGCGCGCGCTTTTTCCCCTTGTCGCGCAGGTTGGGAAGGGCGAACTGCTCGGAAAGGATGCGCCCGAGATCGTAGGCGCTCGACTCGATCTCGTGGCCGCCGCCTCCGCCCTGCCCAGCTCCGCCCTCCCCCTCGCCCGGCGCGGGCCGTACCGGCGCCTCGCCGATGACCTCGCCTTCCTCGCCCTCGCCGGAACCGCCGTCCGGCGCCCCCTCTTCCGGCGGCTGGAAGGTCGGATCGTGCATCAGCTTCTCTTCGACGGTGGTCGGCACCACCACGACCTTGTCGTCCCCGCCCCGGCCGGGTCGGATCATGCGCCCAACGCGGATCTTGCGGGGAAAGCCGTCCTCCTCCCGGCGCTTGTCACGCTCCAGCAACTGGTCGAGGGAACGGGCGCGCAGGGCATGGGAGGCCATGCCGGCGGCCGCGCCCGGCAGGGCGCAAATCACGGCCTCGGCCAGCCACTTCCGCCAGCGTCGCCCTTCCTCCGGAGCGACCGCGAGGGGCGGCGCCAGGGGATTTTTCTTTCCGAAATCGCCGCTCATGCGCCCTACCCCTCATCCTCCTGGGTACAGAAATACTCGATCGTCTTCTGGGCGCAGGTGCGGCAGTAGCCGAGTTTGCCCAGCATGGTGTCGATCATGCGGTCGTAGAGCTTCTGGTTTTCCTCGTTGGTGCGGTTGGCCAGCGCCCCGATCAGGCTGCCGGCGCCGGCGATATCCGACTTGAGGCGCACGTCGGTGACCGCCTTGACCAGTTCGAGGTTATCCATGAAATCGTAATTGGGATCGACGGAGATCTTCTGCCCGTAGATCTTGCGTACCGAGGTGCGAAAGGCGTCGCGCTGCTCCTCGGTTTTCAGACCGAGGCGGTCCTCGACGTTGTGCACGTAACGTTCATCGATCTTCAGCGCCCGCAGCTCGCCGGTCTGGGGATCCTTGTACTTCCACATTTTGTCCGGCCCGAGGTTCTCGGCGTCGATGCCGATGATGGTGTTGACGTAGTTCATCACGTCCTTGCGGATGGCGTAGGGCTCGTCCATGTAGGCGTTGAACATTTCGGTCATCACCCGTTCCCGGTAGAGGCCCCGGGCGACCTTGAGATCCTCCAGATACTTGGCCCGGTCGTGGGCGTCGGCGACGTAGTCGAGAATCACCCGCTCGATGGCGCCAAAGACGTCGTAGGCAACCATGCAACGCCCCTCGTTGGTCTCGGAACTCTCTACCAGCAGCTGGATCGCCCGCCCGAGGTTGCGCTGGCCGAGGCCGCGCTGGCCGAAACGCTTGGTGATGTCGGGGTCCTGATTGAGCTTGTCGATCACCTCGGCCAGAGCCTTGAGGCTCTTCTCGCCGGCCACCTCGCCGGCCGCCAGCTTCATCGTTTCCACCGGCGTCAGTTTTTCCGAGTGGGGCAGCCGCGAGAGGATTACGCCGATAGAGGCGGCGTAGTTGAGATTCGGATCCTGATGGAGGTCCTCGCGGGTCAGGGTGGTCTTGGTGTCGCTGCCGATGGCGTAGGCGGTCAGGTGCTTCTGCATGCGGTAATTGGTGTTGTGGGAAACGTAGCAGATGCGGCAGCGGTCGACGATGGGCGCCTCTTCCTTCTCGGCGAGAAAGCGGTTGAATTCGGCGTTGTTGCTGGTGGCGATGATGAGGGAATCGATGGGCCAGCGGTAGCCATCGATCTCGATCACCCGGTTCTGGATGACGCCGAGGTAGACCTGCACCAGGTCCTTCTTGTTCTTATAGATTTCGTCGGAGAAGTGGATGCCGCCCCCCGCCACCCGCGCCAGGGCGCCGCGCCGCAAGTCGAAACGGTAGGGGTTGTTGGTGTCGCTGATATGGAGCAGGCGCTGGATCGACTCCTCGCCGAGCAGGTCGACGGCGCTGGAGGTGATCTTGTCCTTGGCGGCGTACTTGCCGGTGACGGTGCCGAGGCTTTCGGTCAGCGGGACCGGCACCACCTTGATGAAGCCGAGCATGGCGTCGAGATCGCCACCGGCATGGGTACGCAGATCGTTCCAGATATAGGCGCTGCACGCCCCCAGGGGGCGATAGTTGAGATAAAGATCGTCGAGGGCTTTATCGGAAAAACCCTGGCGGGCAAGAAATTCGCGGGTTTCGGCCGGGCTGTCGAAGAGATTCATGGCCAGGATCAGGGGATCTTCGTAGGTCTGCGATTCGATCACGCCGATCCGCCCGTAGCTCCCCAACTTATCGAGGCCGACGAACTGGAAGGTATATTTGCGGTTTTCCTCCCGGGCGATGAACTCGCGGTACTTGCCACAGAGAAACTCGACGAAGTAAGTCTTGCCATTGCCCGGTTCGCCGACCAGGACAAAGGCCATCTCTTTCGACGAACCGCCCTCGGCGGCATCTTTGACGAAGGAGACGAAACTGTTGATCTCGTCGTACATGCCGATGACGTGCTTGCGCCCCTCGCGGAAGATCTGGAAGTCGTAGGTGGTCTTGCCGTTGACCACGACCTTTTCGATGGGCTTTTCAAGAATCATGCGGGCCACGCCCTGAAAGGCGTTCTCGAAACGGCGCGTTCCGTCCTTGACCGCTTGCAGGTGATGCAGCAGCGAACCCGGCTCCCCTTTGTTTTTTCGGTTGGTCATTTCGCCTATCCCCCGTTGTTCAGTTGGCTATTATCAAAGGCCAATCTCATTAGCTTCTGCATACGACTAAACTGGCCTTAATTATGTTACTAGAGGAAATCGGTTTGGAAAGTGGGAAAGACTTTTTTTCCGTAACAGCACGCATAAACGCGAAGAGGAGCCGCCAGGGCTCCTCTTCGTGGGACATCGTCAATTTTTCGGGCAGGAAATCAGGCCTGAACCACTTCCTTGACCCCGGGCACCTTCTCTTTCAGGGTGCGCTCGATCCCCATTTTCAGGGTCATGGTCGACATCGGACAGGACCCGCAGGCACCTTGCAGACGCACTTTGACGATGCCGTCTTCGGTCACGTCGATCAGTTCCACATCGCCACCGTCGGCCTGCAGAGCGGGACGTACCAGGTTCAAAGCCTCTTGCACTTTCTGTTTCATCGAAATTCTCCTCTGGTCTTAAATCACTGAAAAAAATCCCCTGACGGGGCGCTTGAAAACAACACTTCCGTAAATTCTTTCTCGATATCCGGACTGATCAAAGATGGGCGTTTTTCATCGGCCCGCCCCCTAGAACATCGGCGGCAACGGCAACTCTGCCAGACTCCGCGCGCAGAGCAGCTTCGGCTCGCCGACTTCCTTGCCCTGCACCAGCACCTTGAAGGTATCGCCCATGCCGCCGTCGGGCATGATCAGATTCTTCAGGGTCAGGCGCAAGACCCGCGCCTCTTTTTCATCGGCGGCGTGGGCCTCCATCTCGACCAGCACGTCGACAAAGCCGAGGCCGATGAGAAAGCGGCACTGCTCGCCGAAAAAGAACGGCGTCAGCCCCTGCTCTTTCCCCACCCGCTCCAAGGTGGTGAAATCGATATGGGCGGTGATGTCCTGATTGCCGACCCCCTGGTAGGGATTTTCGTTGGAGGTATGGCGGTGGTAGCACATCAGGGTGCCGCCCTGGCGCCAGGGGGCGTAGCGATCCGCCGCCGGATAGCCGTAATCGATGGTGATGACGAAGCCGCGCTTGAGGACGGCGCCGACCCGGGCCATCCAGCGCGGCGCCTCGAGATTGACTTCGGTGCGCTGCCCGTCGATCAGAGTCACCCCCAGCCCGGCAAGATGCGCCTCGATTTCGGGCGTGGACGGGGCGCGCAGCTCCTCGACGAAAGCGCCCTCCCGGTCGACAACATAGATCTCTTGCAGGCGACCGTCCCGCTGCTCCACCAGATGCACGGGGAAGGCATCGACCAGCTCGTTGGTGAGAAAGCAGCCTTCCATCCCCGCCAGCTCATCCAGCGTGCACCAGCGCAGATGCGCCTCGTGCTTGGCGAGCAGGGTCTTCTGCCGCTGCTGATGATCGGGACTGATCTCCACCAGGGCGTACTGCAGGGCCTGATAAAACTCCGGATGCTCGGCGGCGGCCGCGTCGAGAATGTCGAGACACAGATGCCCCTCCCCCGCCCCCTGTTCGGCGATGGTGAAAGGCCCTTTGCCGAGCAGGTGCCACATCTCCTCCAGCTGCCGGCAAATCAGCCGACCGAAGGCCGAATGGACGCTGGTCGAGGTAAAGAAATCCCCCCCCTTGCCGATGCGGTCGCGGGGGGCCATGTAATAGCCGTATTCGGGATGATAGAGACAGTGGCCCATGAATTCGGCGAAGGTGATCCCGCCGCCGGCGTCGATCCGCTCACGGATAAAGGCTTCCAGCTCCGGCCGACCGGCCACGGACATTGGTTCGTTCATTGCTAAACACCCTTGGTAAACGTAATTAAAGCCGGGATTTTACATGAGGGGGGAAGGGATGACAAGAACGGAGTTGTGAAGAATTTCCGGATAACGATGGGAATGATCGGGGCGGTAGCGCCTCCGGGCGAAAGACGCGCCCTGCCATCCGTCGTAAGATAGGGGATACGCGTTACGTTATTGCGAAGAAAATACGCTTTGCAAACGACAACCTCCACCTCTTTCACGGTTTCAAACTGATAATATATCGGCTCAAGGCCTCAAGCTGTCGATCGTCAAACACATGCCCGTAAGAGGGCATGCCACCCGGTCGACCCTTACGGATACTCTCGATGATCTCTTCCCGGGAATTGCCATAGGTCAATTCCGAACGCTGGAGCGATGGGCCCCTTCGGCTTCCGCGACCGTTTCCGCCCGATCCATGGCAGGAGGTGCAAAGGTCGGAAAACAGAACCGCCCCCTCTCTGAAAAGCTCAAGATCGGTTGAGCCGGCGGGCGCAGCAGTGGCCGGCGGTGGGGGTTGTTGAGTTACATTCCGGCGGGAATCTTGATCGCAGCCGAGCAAAAGGCCCAAAAGGAGGGCTGGAGAGATGATCGTCAGGAGAGTGCGACCGTTGAATAGCATCAAAAAAACCCTCAGGAAAAGTCGGAACATTTTTCAACCTCTTGCGCAAACGTAATGTGAGTTTGAATTTTACATGAGGGGGGAAGGAATAACAAGAACGGTGTTGCGAAAGGAGTTGCCAAGCAAGTGGCCGGAAATTCCCCTTGACGAAAAAACCGTTCGACTATAAACACAAGGCATCTTCGCCTCGCCATCCCGCCGACCAACTTCCGACAACACCTCTTGGCCTGGCCGCCGCGCCACAAGGACACATCATGACGCCACTGGATCAGCTGCCGCTCGGACAACCGACCCAATATACCGATCGCTATGACAACCGCCTGCTCTGCCCGGTACCGCGCAGTCTCAAGCGGCAGGAACTTGGCCTTGGCGAACCCCTGCCCTTTGTCGGTGAGGATCAGTGGAACGGCTACGAACTCTCGTGGCTCAATCCCAAAGGCAAGCCGGTCGTGGCGCTGCTGCAGCTGCGCATCCCCTGTCACAGCCCCAACCTGATCGAATCCAAATCCCTCAAGCTCTATCTCAACAGCTACAACCAGACGCCTTTCGCTACGGAGGTGGCCGTGGCCGAACAACTGCGCGCCGACCTGAGCGCCGTCGCCGGAGCCGAGGTCGCGGTGGCCCTGAGCCGCCCGGACGACCTGGAACTCTGGCAGATCGTCCCTTTACCGGGACAGAGCCTCGACGATCTCGACATTACGGTCGACCGTTATCAGGTGGACAGCGATCTGCTGTATTGCCTGCCCGATGCCCCCGAAGTCGAGGAACGCCTTTACAGCCATCTGCTCAAAAGCAACTGCCTGATCACCTCACAACCGGATTGGGCCAGCCTCTGGCTGCACTACCGCGGCCCGGCCATCGATCACGCCGCCCTGCTGCGCTACCTGATCTCCTTCCGCCGACACAACGAATTTCATGAGCAGTGCGTCGAGCGCATCTTCTCCGATGTACTGCGCCGCTGCCGCCCCGTGCAACTGAGCGTCTACGCCCGCTACACCCGCCGCGGCGGACTCGACATCAACCCCTGGCGCAGCACCCACACCCCCCAAGCGCCCAACTGGCGACTGGCCCGGCAATAAGACCCACCCGCTCTCAACCCCGCGATCTCTAAAGCAGCGGCGGCCCCAACACCGGGGTCGCGGCCCCAACACCGGGGTCGGGTCTTGCTTCGCCACAACTTCTCCCGGATCAATTCCAACCAGAACGCCGGTCGCGATTTCGCCGGATCATAGAGGCGGGCGAAACCTATTGTACCGGGGATGAGTCCGCCGCCTGCTCGACAAAAATCAATCCGCTGGTATCGAAACCCGCCTGGCGGGCCTTTTCGATCAGCATATCCACAGTCTCTCGCTCCAGTGTCGGCTGCCGGGAGAGAATCCACAGATAGGAGGTATCGGGACCGCTGATCAGGGCGTAGCGGTAGTGTTCCTGATCGAGGTTGAAGATAATGTAGGAGGCGTAAAAGGGACCGAAAAAAGAAACCTTCAGAAAACCCTCCGTTGGATTGCGCACAAAACGCGCCTTGCCTTCCGCTTCCTTCCACTTCCCCTCGGCCTCGGAGTAGCCGCGATTGATAACGCGAACCGAGCCATCCTCGCGCAGAGAATATTCCGCGCTCACCTTGCTCAAGCCCCGCTCGAAGGAGTGATCCAGCCGGGCGATTTCATACCAGCGCCCGAGATAGCGCTCCAGGTCAAAGGGCTCGACCGGCACGACCCCATCCGGCATACCGACACAGCCCGTCAGCATGGTAGCGATCAGGACAAACCATTTTTTCAGACGGATCATAAAAGCCTCCGGGTGCTGAAACACGCTTGCAATGAGTCATGTCAATTTTTCAACGGCATATTGGGGCTCCCGGCCCCTTCAACTTGACAACTTGAAAGCCTGCCCTTTGCCCCCCCTAACGGCTTAAACTCCCCGCACAGAACTTCATCCGCAATCGTTATTGCGTACAGTCACATCCCGCATCACAAATAGGCGCCTCGGCTTGGACCGCCAGCTTCAAACCCATGGAATGGAGCAGCATAAAGAGGCTTTTGATCTCCGGATTTCCTCTGCGGGAAAGCATCCGGTACATACTTTCCCGGCTCAGGTTGGCTCTGGCGGCAACGGCGCCCATTCCGCCATTGGCCTCGGCGACATTACGCAAGGCCAGAAGAAAAACCTCCCGCTCACCTTCCTCAATGGCGGCATTCAGATAGGCGGCCGCCTCGCAAGGGTCCTTGAGCGCTTCGATCAGGTCTTTTTGATACTCAGTGGACTTGGCCATGGTCTCTTCTCCGCTGATAATCCTGCCAATACTCTTTTGCCTTGGCGATATCCCTCGTCTGCGATGACTTGTCTCCCCCCAGAAGAAGGAGAACAACATGGGCACCGTCAAGGGCAAAATACACACGATAACCAGGGCCGAAATCGACCCGCAGTTCCCTTACCCCTTCACCAACAGAGCGGTTATCTCCCAAATTGCCAAGCCTGGCCCGATCCAATCGAATACGAAGCTTCGCCCTGCCGGCAACATCACGCATCCCCTCCAGCCAATCCTTGAAGGGTCGATTCCCGTTTTCGTCGATGTAATATTCGATATCGTAAGGGTATGTTTGCATATCAATGTAACCTATAAGCTACAATCTGTCAATCGCCCCATCTCACAGCCCCACCAATTACGGAATCATCCCCAACCACTGATGAATGCGCAGCAGGTCGGCGGTTTCGGTGACGAGGAGGGTGGGAATGCCTAGCATTCTCGGAGCTTTGAGGTCGACGGATTCGCGGTCGCCGACGAAGAGGAAGCTTTCCGGCTCGCCGCCGATGTCTTCAAGAATGCGTCGCAGGGTGTCGACGTCGGGCTTGGGGGTCCAGTTGAATTCGATGGTGTAGAGGCGCTTGAAGTAGCTTTCGACCCCGAGCAGGGCGAGGATTTTTTCGGAGAGAGCGAGGTTGTTGTTGGTGTAGAGATAGAGATCCCAGCCTTCGGCCAGGGATTCGAGCAGGGCTTGCAGAATGGGGTCGGTACTGAGGAAGTTTTCGGGACGGACCTGGGTCTGCATGGCGCGATGAAAGTCGACGGCCTCGATGCCCAGGGTCTGGCAGGTGCGGGTCAGCGTCGGTTCCTCTTCAAGCATTTCGGCCAGACGCCGTTTGGACTTGCGCAGTAGGGCGCGGCCTTCCTTCAGCCCCACCCCCCGGGAATCGGCCACCAGCCGCGCGGCCATGGTCTGAATCTCGGCGGCGAGACCGTCGTCCGTATAGAGGGTGCCGTCGAGATCGAAGACGATAGAACGCACCTGACTCATATCACCCAGCATCCAAAAATTCCTTCCCATATAAGCAGGTTACGCGACGGCCCAGCCTAGCAGGCGCGACCGGCGCTGTCAATTTCACTGCCGCCCGACAGCGAGCGGATCGTTGGTGAAGAGCCCGTCGATGCCGAGGCGGCGTAGGGCGCGAATGCGGCCGGGATCGTCGAGGGTCCAGGGGTAAACCGCCAGCCCCGCACGTTTGCAGGCGGCGAGCAGCGGACGGCTGACACAATCCTCCCGGGGATGGAGACTTTCGGCGCCGCAGGCCAGCGCCCGCCGCAACACCCGATGCCAACCCTCCTCTTCGAAGAGAAAGCCGAGGGGCAAGCGGGGCTCGGCCCGCCGCAGACTTTCGAGCAGCCGATGATTGAAGGAAGAAACCAGCACCCGCGCCCGGGGATAACGGGGGAGCAGATCGAGCAGCGCGCGCCCGGCCGAGGCGTCCTTGATTTCGATATTGAGGCGCAGGCGGTCGTCGGCCCAGTCGAGCACTTCGTCCAGCACCGGAATCGGCTCACCGGCAAAACGCGGGGCAAACCAGCTTCCGGCATCGAGGCGGCGCAGTTCCGCCAGGCGCAACTCGGCGACGGCGCCACGGCCGTCGGTGGTACGCTCGACGCGCTCGTCGTGAATGACCACCGGCACGCCGTCGCGGCTCAGATGCACATCCAGCTCGATGCCGTCGGCCCCGGCGGCTTCGGCGGCGGCGAAGGCGACCAGGGTATTCTCCGGCGCATCGGCGGCGGCCCCCCGGTGGGCCCAAATGAATAATTCCATCGTGTCTCCCCGCGCCCCTGGCGCGAACCTGGCGAATCTTGTTTTTCTTGAGCAATCGTGCCATGATACCGCTCGATTAATAATACCGCAAGGACCTCAGGGAGGGTTTACATGGATCGCAATCTGGCATTGGAACTGGTACGCGTTACCGAAGCGGCGGCCCTGGCCAGCAGCCGCTGGGTCGGCAAGGGGGACAAGGTCGCGGCGGATGACGCCGCCACCGAGGCCATGCGCCGCGTCCTCGGCTCGATGGAGATCAACGGCACGGTGGTCATCGGCGAGGGGGAGATGGACGAAGCGCCGATGCTCTACATCGGTGAGCAGCTCGGCAGCGGCGCCGGACCGGAGGTGGACATCGCCGTCGATCCTCTGGAAGGTACCAGCATCTGCGCCAAAGGGATGAACGGGTCCATCGCCACCATTGCCCTCGCCCCGCGCGACGGCTTTCTCCATGCTCCGGATATGTATATGGAAAAACTCGTCGTCGGCCCCCTGGCGAAAGGCGCCATCGACATCAACGAAACCCCGGCGGTCAATCTGCGCCGAGTCGCCGAGGCCAAGGGCCGCCGGGTGGAGGAGCTGACCGTGGTCATCCTCGACCGCCCCCGGCACGAGCGCATGGTCACCGAAATCCGCAAGGCCGGCGCCCGCATCCACCTCATCAGCGACGGCGACGTCGCCCCGGCCATCGCGGCGGCGGTGGAGGAGAGCGGCGTCGACCTGCTCATGGGCATCGGCGGCGCCCCGGAAGGGGTGCTGGCAGCGGCGGCCCTCAAGTGCCTGGGCGGCGACATGCAGGGGCGTCTGGTCTTCATGAGCAAGGAAGAGCGCAACCGCGCCCAAGGGATGGGGATCAACGACTTCGACCGGGTCTACGGCATCGACGACATGGCCAAGGGGGATGTCTTCTTCGCCGCCACCGGCATCACCAGCGGCGACCTGCTCAAAGGGGTGCGCTATTTCCCCGGGGGCGCCTCTACCCACTCCATCGTCATGCGTTCGAAAAGCCGCACCGTACGTTTCATCGAGGCCCGGCATCATTTCGAGCACAAACCGGGTCTTTAATCCATTGGCTCGGAATTGTCGACGGGAAAAACCTCCGACGGCAACTTATGGCTTTTCATCCCTTTTTCAAATTGCTATGATGGCAAGCCGATTTTGCGGACACCCCGGCAGAGCAAGGAGCAGCAATGGCGATCATCACAATCTCTCGCGAAATGGGCAGCTCGGGCATCCCCATCGCCCACAAGGCCGCGGATAAACTCGGTTACACCTTGATCGACGGCGACGCCATCCGCAAGGTTGCCGCCGACTACGGGCTTTCCCCCGAGGCGCTGGAAAACGCCGACGAAAAGCCGCCGGCCTTCGTCCAGACGGTCGATACGAAGACCGAGGCCAATTTTCACCGCATTCAGCTGATCATCCTCGAATACGCCCTCAAGGGGAATGTCATCATCTACGGGCGCGGCGGCCAGGATCTACTCAAGGATATCGACAGCGTCCTGCGGGTGCGCATCATCGCTCCCTTCGAAGACCGGGTCGAGCGCTGGGCCGAACGGGAATGGCTCGATCCTGATCTCGCCCGGGTGCTGGTCCGTAAATCTGACCAGCAGCGCGCCGGCTTCATCAAATACTATTTCGACCGCGACTGGAATGATCCCCTCGCCTACGATCTCATCATCAACACCCTGAGCCTCTCCGAGGAAACCGCCGTCAAGCTCATCTGCGACGCCATCAAGGACCGCAACCTGAACGAGCGGAAGGATCACTGCAAGAAGATCCTTCAGGATCTGATCATCCGCAAGAAGATCGAGACCACCCTCTTCGCCAAGGGGACAATCTGCGGTCTGCACCAGTACCATTTCCATGTCAGGGTCAGCGATGGCCAGGTCACCCTGGACGGCTACCTGCACAGCCGCGAGGACCTCAAAACGGTCCTCGACGTGGTCGCGGGCGTCGACGGTATCAAGGGCGTGACCAACAACCTGGAGTTGCGCCAGTTCCAGGCCAACCCCCGGGAGCACTGATCAATCCTAAGTTTCGAACATTTTCGCGAAAGCCGGCGACCCCGCCGGCTTTTTGCATCCATTTCACCATAAATCGAGAAACCGGCCCTGCGGGGCCTTGATCTGTAACGAATCGAATCAGCAAGGAGCAGGGTACGACCATGGCAGGACATAGCAAATGGGCCAATATCAAGCACCGCAAAGGCGCTCAGGACGCCAAGCGGGGTAAAGTCTTCACCAAACTGATCAAGGAAATCACCGTTGCGGCGAAAATCGGCGGCGGCGATCCGGAAGGGAATCCGCGCCTGCGCACGGCTATCGACAAGGCCAAGGGCGAAAACATGCCCAAGGACAGCATCGAACGCGCCGTCAAAAAAGGGGTCGGCGATCTCGACGGTGTCAACTATGAAGAAGGCACCTTCGAGGGCTACGGTCCCGGCGGCGTGGCGGTCATCGTCGAGTTCATGACCGACAACCGCACCCGCACGGTCGCCGACGTGCGCCACATTTTCACCAAGCACAACGGCAATCTTGGCGTCAACGGCTCGGTCTCCTTCCTCTTCGACCGCAAGGGGCTGATCTCCTTCACCACCGACAAGGATTTCGATACCATCTTTGAAGCGGCACTGGAAGCGGGGGCCGAGGACGTTAAGGATGAGGGAGATGCCTACGAGGTCATCACCGATCCCGTCAACTTCATCGAGGTACGCGAGGCCCTGGCCGCCGCCGGTTTGCAGTGGGACAACGCCGAAATCACCATGATCCCGCAGACGATGGTGGCGTTGGAAGGCAAGCAGGCCGAGCAGATGCTGAAGATGATGGATAAACTGGAAGACAACGACGACGTGCAGAACGTCTACGCCAACTTCGACATCTCCGATGACGATATCGAAAAGATGATGGGGTAGGAGGAAAACAGACCGAAGACTGAAGGCTGAAGACTTAAAGGGAACAACCAAGATTCTCCTTCAGCCTTCAGTCTTCGGTCTTCCGCCTCGACTTATGCGCATTCTAGGGATCGACCCGGGCAGCCGCGTGACCGGCTACGGGCTCATCGAAAAGCAGGGAAGCCGCCTGCGACACATCGACAACGGCGCCATCTTCACCCGCTCCGATGACGAACTGGCGCTGCGCCTGAAGCAGATCTACGATGGGTTGCTCGGCATCATCACCGAGTATCGCCCGGAAGCAGTGGCGGTGGAGCAGATCTTCGTCGCCAAGAACGCGCTTTCCGCCCTCAAACTCGGCCATGCCCGGGGGGGCGCGCTCCTCGCCGGGGTCAACTCGAACCTGCCGGTCTTCGAATATTCGGCCCTGCAGGTCAAGAGCGCCGTGGTCGGCTACGGCCGTGCCGACAAGGCGCAGGTGCAGCAGATGACCCGCACCCTCCTCGCCCTGCCGGAAATCGCCCAGGAAGACGCCGCCGACGCCCTGGCCGTGGCCATCTGTCATGCCCACAGTTGCGGTCTGAACCAGCGCCTGGCCAACGCCCTGGCCGGAAAATCTCGTTAGCCTTCGGTCTTCAGCCTTCAGTCTTCAGCCTTACCAACAGGTCCCCATGATCGCCCTGCTCACCGGAAAACTCGCTTATAAATCGATCGACCACCTGATTATCGACGTCGGCGGCGTCGGCTACCGGGTGAAGATCCCCCTGTCGAGTTTCTACGTCCTCCCCGAAGCCGGTGAGGTGCGACTGCACATCTTCACCTACGTCAAGGAAGACGCCATCCATCTCTACGGCTTTCTCACCGCCGAAGAGAAGGAACTCTTCATCCTCCTTCTCTCGGTTTCGGGGGTGGGACCGAAGCTGGCGGTGAACATCCTCTCCAACATCCCCGCCGCCGATCTGCGTGCGGCCCTGAGCCAGGGGAACGACAAGCGCCTGGCGGCAATCCCCGGCATCGGCAAGAAGACCGCCGACCGCTTGATTCTGGAACTGCGGGAAAAGGTCGGCAAGCTTGCGGCCGCAGCCGGCACTGCCTATCCGAGCGCCCCGCCGACGCGGGCGACAGACACCCTGGACGATACCCTGTCGGCCCTGATCAACCTGGGCTACAAGGAAGCGCAGGCGAGAAAGGCCCTGGAAGCGCTGGAGTTGGCCCCCGACACCCCGGTCGAAGAAGTCCTCAAGGGCGCCCTGAAAATTCTCCTCAAATGATGTGAAAGCGGCCCATGAGCGAACGGATCATCAGCGCCACGGAAAGCGGCGACGACAATTCCTTTGAAAACGGTCTGCGCCCCCGCAGCCTCAAGGAATACGTCGGTCAGTCGAAAGCCAAGGAGAATCTGCAGGTCTTCATCGACGCGGCGCGTAACCGTCAGGAGGCCCTCGACCATGTGCTCTTCTTCGGTCCACCGGGTCTCGGCAAAACCACCCTGGCCAACATCATCGCTTACGAAATGGGGGTGCACATCAAAAGCACCTCGGGGCCGGTGATCGAGAAACCCGGCGATCTGGCGGCGATTCTCACCAATCTGGAAGTCGGCGACGTCCTCTTCATCGACGAGATCCACCGCCTCTCGCCGGTCGTCGAAGAAATCCTCTACCCGGCCATGGAGGATTACCAACTCGATATCATCATCGGCCAGGGCCCTTCGGCGCGCACCATCAAACTCGACCTGCCGCGCTTTACGCTGGTTGGCGCCACTACCCGCGCCGGGCTCCTTTCCTCTCCCCTGCGCGACCGCTTCGGGGTCATTGCCCGCCTGGAATTCTATTCGGACGAGGAGCTGACCACCATCGTCCGGCGCAGCGCCGGGCTGCTCGGCATTCCGACGGATGCGGACGGTGCCGCAGAGATCGCCCGCCGCAGCCGGGGGACGCCGCGCATCGCCAACCGCCTGCTGCGCCGGGCACGGGATTTCGCCGAGGTCACGGGGGACGGCGTCATTTCCCAGGAACTGGCGGATCTGGCCCTGGGGCGGCTGGAAGTGGACCGGCGTGGCTTCGACCACATGGACCGGCTGCTCCTGCTGACCATCATCGACAAGTTTGCCGGCGGACCGGTCGGCCTGGAAACCCTGGCCGCCGCCATCGGCGAGGAAAAGGATACCATCGAGGACGTGATCGAGCCCTTTTTGCTGCAACAGGGCTACCTCAACCGCACCCCCCGAGGGCGTACCGCCACCCCCCTGGCCTACACCCATTTCCACCGTCCCCTCAAAGGAGGGGACGGGCCGCTCTTTGTCAGTCCCGAAAAGACATCCTGAGCGACGACCGGACGACATCCACGGGAGGGGGATCATCATCACGGCAAGGCGCCCATGCACGGACATTCCTTCACCCTGGTCAAAAAAGTCGCTGCCGGCTACCTGCTGCTGGTCCTCTTCTGTCTGGTTGCCATCGGTTACGCCCTGACCGGCCTGCACCGGCAAACCAAGCACTCGCAAGCGCTGGTCGACATCGAGTTCAAGGCCTCGACCCTCTTGCGTTCCCTGCGCCAGAACCTGCTGACTCAGGAACGCCTTTTTCGCCAGGCGCTGGTGCTTCGCGATGAAGAATTGGGGCTCCTTTTTCTGGCGCGCAACGAAGAGTTCGGCGAACAATGGCAACAGCTTGCGGCCATTCCGGGAAATGCTTTTGTCGATCTGCAGCAAGCGGTAGCGCTCTATCGGGCAGCGCAAGCCCCCTGCCGGGAACTGCTGCAAAAAGCGCGTTGGGATGAAACCGGAAGCTGCACCGAAGAACTGGGGCAGGCCCGGGACAACCTTCTTGGCACCCTCGACCGGAATATCGCTGACAGCGAAGGGGCTATCGATCGCCAACTGGCGGAACTGACCGCGCAGAGTCGTCGCGCCTACCGCATTACCGCCCTCTTGGCCTTGCTCGGCATCGGCCTGTCGGCCCCGGTGGTCGCCACGGTGGTGATCGGTATTCATCGTTCGGTGAGGGAGTTGCTGGAAGCCACCCGGCAGATCGCCGAAGGCCGTTTCGATCCAAGCATTCCCCTCGACCGCCGCGACGAATTCGGCCAACTGGCCCGGGAATTCGCCCGCATGGGAGAAAAACTCCGGGAACTCAAAGAGAGCTCTCTCGACGCCAACCCCCTCACCCGCCTGCCGGGGAATCTGGCGCTGGAACGGGAACTGACGGCACGCATCGAGAGTGGCGAGCCCTTCTCCCAACTCTATTTCGATCTCGACCATTTCAAGGTTTACAACGACCGTTACGGCTACCAGGCGGGGAGCGAGATCATTGCCCGGGTCGGCACCCTGATCCGGGAAACACTGGAGAGCCTGGGCGGAACCGACGACCTGCTTGGCCACATCGGCGGGGACGACTATGTGGTGCTGACCGTGCCGGAACGGGCGGAGGCGATCGCCCAGCAGGTCATCCGCGACTTCGACCGCATGATTCCGAGTTGCTATTCGGCCGAGGATGTCGCCGCCGGCGCCTTTACCGGCGTCGATCGTTATGGCGTGGAACGGGTCTTTCCGCTGCTGACCATCTCCATCGCCATCATCGACTCGCAAAATCTCGAAACGTCCTCGGCCGCCGCCATCGGCCGGGAAAGCGCCCGCATGAAGGAGCACCTGAAGTCCCTTCCGGGCAGCAACTATCTCCGCAACCGCCGCCATCGCCTAGGCTGAACCCGGCCTTTTAAGCGGCTGACTCCCACGCCCTTGCGGGCACCATCGCGACTCCCCTATGAATCAGGAACATCTCCAGCGTTTCGCCGAACAACTGGCGCACTGGGCCGGACAGGCCCTGGCGGAAGGCCGTTTTCCCTTCCGCCGCGTCGATCTCCATCCGCCCCTGCTGACCGAGGCTGGAGAAGAATCCCCCGCCCTGGTCTTGTGGATCAACCGGGAAAGCCACATGGCCGGCGGCCTGCTTCTGATTCCGCAAGGGTTGCCGGCAGAGGTGACCGAGAGCGGTCGCCGCTGCGCCGCCGCGCTCGGCTTGCGCCACTTCGCCGTCTGGGCCCCCCATGAGTTGAGTATTTGGGAAATCCGCGCCGACAGCCTTGTCCGTCATCGGGACATTCCCCTTTCCGGGGATCATCCCGGCGCCTTCCAGCAGGCCTTGTGGCAATTGCTGGAGGCGCTCAAACCCCTGTCGGTAATGGGCGCCGTTCCCGCCGCAGACCTGGATGGGAGTTATCTCGCCAACCTCTGGCGCGCCGCGCCAAGGGACAGCCGGGACGCCCTGGAAGAAGGCTTCCGCACCCTCAGGGCGACCCAGCGGGAAGTCGGCGAAGATCCCCGGGAACGGGCCTGCGACAAAGGGGTCTTGACCCTGCTCAGACTTCTGGCTCTGGCCGCCTGCGACCGGCTGCCCAACGGCGGCCCGCCAGAAGGGCTGGAAACCGCCCTGAGCGAAACCCTGAGCGAGCTTCCCGAGGGGCTGCGGGAGTCGCTGGCTCCGGCTCCTTGGGAGATGCCCCTGCCCTTCCCGGTAGCGGTGCGCTTTCACCACCTGGCCCGCCGTTTGGGGCAACTGGATGTGGGGCGCGATCGCGAACGACTGATCCGGGCCCTGGATCTTTTCGCCGCCGGGGAAGATCTCGGCGCCGGGACCGACGACGCCCCGCTGCCCGACTGGGATGAACCGGTTTTGCTGCTGCATCCGCCTCTGAGTACGGCAAAAGAGGGCCGGCGGGCACTCATGGAGGTCGGACGCGCGCCCCTGCTCGCCCTGCTCGCCCTGCGCCGGGAGCTGACCGGTCTGCCGCCGGCGCTGCGCCAGAGCGAGGATATTTTCTCTCTGGCGCCGGCCGTTGCGCCGCGCCTGATCCGGGGCAGACTTGACGAGCGGCGTATTCCCGATCGCGAGGAGCGCGCCATACTGACCACCCGCCTGCGTTCTTCCTGGCCTACCCGCCGCTTTCGTCTCGACGCCAAGGCTCCGCGCTGGCACTGGGAGTTTCTGCACCTGCTCGGCCTTGCCGCCGAAGAGGGGCACATCATCCTCGACACGCCGAGGGGCTGGCTGAACGCTCCGGCGGGCGCAGCCTTGGTGGAACTGCTGCGGGAAGAATTCACCCTGGTCGAAGTGACGCTGACCGGCGCCGGGGGACTGCACCTGGAATTGGTGAAGGCGCGCCGACCGGAGCAGGGGACGCGCTTTCTCCGGACGGCCGGGGAACGCACCCTCCCTTGGCGTGAGCTGGTCGCGGGGCACCGCGCCCTCCTGACCCTGGCCCTGACCCTCGACGATGGCCTCTTCGCCCTGCTGGAAAGCGGGCGGCTCGCCATTCCCACCCCCGATGACTGGCCGGCCGATCGAGGGACGGAAGTCTTTCTCTTCAGCCGTTCGACCCTCGGCCGCCATCTCTGGTCCATCGTCGCCGGCGACCGCCCCCTGCCGGAGGTCGGCACCCTGTGCGAATGCGCCCGGCGTTTCGGCCTGCCCCTGCCGGGGCGGGAGGTGCTCGATCAGCTGCGTCTGCTCGACTGGCACCGCGGGCGGCCGTTGCCCGCGACCGAGCTGCTCGATCAGGCCGTCGAGCGCTGGCTCGGCTCGACCCGGCCCGCATCCGAGACCGGCGATGTGCCTCCGGCGTCCCCCGCCCCGCCCCGCCCGACGCCCCCTTCGGCCGCGCTTTTGGCGCGGATCGTCGCCCGGGTCTTTGTCGACGGCATCCCGCGTTTTCCCGAGCATTATCTCTACGACCATTACCGGCCGGAACTCGTCGATTATCGGATGACCCCGCCGTTGGCCCTGCGGGAAGAGTTTTTCGGCCGCTTTACCCTGGTCGACGGCGACGACAAAACCCTGATCGTCGACGGCGAGGAGACCGCGCAGGCGCTGCTGCTGGCGGCGGCGGGCGGCCGCCGGGAGGTCGCCCTGCCCCGCGAGCGGGCGTTGACGGAAGCGATCCTTGCCCGCTACCGGGCCGACCTGCGCGCGCTCCGTGGGAAGTTGATCCAAGCCTGCCATGCCGCCATCCCGCAGGCCGCGACGGCGGATCGTATGGTCGAGAAACTGTGGCGGGATCAAAACCTGCCCCCGGCGTCCTTCCTGGGCGAGGCCGATTGACAAAGGACCGACAAGGGACGAAAATGGGCTTTCTCATCAACCCAGGAATCGAGCTGTCATGAACATTTTGCTGCACACCTGCTGCGCCAACTGCGCCATCTATCCCGTCGATCGCCTGCGTGACGCCGGCCATGCGGTGACCGGTTATTTTTATAATCCGAATATCCATCCCTACCTGGAATTCCGCCGCCGCCTCGATACCCTCAAGGAGTACGCCGAGTTGCGTGACTTACCGGTTGTTTATCGGGAAGACTATCAGCTCGCCGAATTTCTCGGCGCGGTCGCCGCCGACCCCGCCAATCGCTGCGGCTACTGCTATCAAGTGCGGCTCGCCGAAACGGCAAAGGTCGCGGCGGAGCAAGGGTTTGACGGCTTCACCTCGACCCTGCTCTACTCCCGCTTCCAGAAACACGAGGAGATCCGCCTCGCCGGAGAGGATCTCGCCCGCCGTTACGGCCTGACCTTCATCTATGAGGATTTCCGCAAGGGCTGGAACCTCGGTGTCGCCGAATCGAAACGCCTCGGTCTCTACCGCCAGCAATATTGCGGTTGTATCTATTCGGAATACGACCGTTACGCGCCGCGCCCAGGGAAGTGACCGATGCCGCCGGGCCGTCTGCTCATCATCCTCGGGGTCGTCCTCATCCTGGCCGGCCTGCTCCTGACCTATGGCGGACGCATCCCCTGGCTCGGCAAATTGCCGGGGGATATCCGCATCGAGCGGGAAAACTTCTCCTTCTATTTCCCCCTGGCCACCAGCCTGCTGGTCTCCCTCCTCCTCTCCCTGCTCTTCTGGCTCTTCCGCCGCTGACGCCCCTTGCCAAGACCCGGGGCGACTCCTATAATGACCCGACCTTTTAATCTTCTTCTCCCGGAAAGCCTCTGTCTATGACCACCCCCGCGATTCCGCACAATTCGATCGGCCTGGCCCTCGGCAGCGGGGCCGCCCGGGGACTGGCGCACATCGGCGTGCTCAAGGTGCTCGAAGCCGAAGGCATTCCGATCGGCTGTATCGCCGGCACCTCCATCGGTGCCCTGATCGGCGCCCTCTACGCCGCCGGGGTGCCGCTGACGCGGATGGAAGAGGTGGCGCGCAATGTCGACTGGCAGCAGATGGCCGGACTGATCGACCCGATCATCCCCACCTCCGGGCTGATCGACGGCAAGAAAGTCGCCCACTTCATCTCCGAACTCTTGCCGGTGGAAACTTTCGAGGAGTTGCGCATGCCCCTGGCGGTGCTCGCCACCGACGTCGAAAGCGGCGAACTGCTGGTCATCCGCCGCGGCCTGCTGCGGGAAGCGCTGCGGGCGGCGATCTCCTTCCCCGGCATCTTCACGCCGGTACACTTCGCCGGACGTTTTCTTGTCGACGGCGGCCTGTGCAATCCGGTCCCCGTGGATGTCGCCCGCGACCTCGGGGCAACGCGGGTGATCGGCGTCTGCGCCATCCCCGAAGTGGAGAAACGCCCCCAGGAGGCTTTTCTCCCCAATCCCCGCCGGGATCAGCCGCGCAAAAATCCTCTCTTCGATTTTTTCGATTCATCGATGGTCGAGAGGCTGCTGCGCGATCTCTGGCCCCTGGGCGAAAGCGACGAACCCCGCCATCTGGAAAAGGGCCGTAAGCCGCCGGGGCTGCTGCGCATCTTCGCCCAGTGCATCGCCATCATGGAGAACGAAATCAACAGCCTGCGCCTGGCCCGGGATGGGGCGGACGTGTTGCTGCGCCCGGAACTCAACGGCGTTACCCTGCTCGAATTCAACAAGGCCGATGAGATCATCCACGCCGGCGAAGAGGCTGCGCGCGCCGAGCTCGCCGCCATCCGTGCCCTGACCGGCCATTGAAACCTTTGAAATTTATGTTATTTTTAGGCCAGCATAAAACCTGAAGAGCGGCGCCTCGCGCTGCTGAAACGGAACCGTCCCCCCTCATTCACCAAGGAGAATGCCATGTTTGAACTGATCGAAAAAACCCTGCTGGCCGGCATGGGCGCCGTCTCTCTCAGCCAGAAAAAGGGCGAGGAACTGATTCAGGACCTCAAACAGCGCTTCAACGTCACCGAGGAAGAGGGCAAAGCCCTGCTCGACAAGTTGCAAGGCGCGGCCAAGGATACCCAGAAGAAGCTGGAGGAAATGGCGTTACAGGAAGTGAAAAAAGCCTGTGAGCGGATCGGGGTGGCCACCGGCGAGGAGCACGCCGCGCTCAAGCAGCGCGTCAAGGATCTGGAAGAAAAACTCCGGGCTCAAGGGGAATAATTCGCCTCCATGCTCTCCTTTCTGCGGCTCAACCGCAATATCCGAACCATCCGCCGTTATCGCAACGTGCTTGGTATCCTCATCAAGTACGGCTTCGGGCATATTGTCGAAGAGCTTAACCTCAACTACTATCTCGAACTGGGCCGGCGCATCGTCACCTTGGGGACGGCCCCCAAAGAGATCGAGCGACTCAGCCAGCCGGAGCGGTTGCGGCTGGCCATGGTCGAGCTCGGCCCAACCTTCATCAAACTCGGCCAGATCCTCTCGACTCGCCCCGATATCATCCCCAAGGAATATGCCGACGAATTCGGCAAGCTGCAGGACAAGGTTCCCTCCCTCCCCTATGAGGAAATCGAGGCCTACATTCGCGAGGAGCTCGGCGCGCCTGCGGATGAGCTTTTCAGCGAACTCTCCCCCATTCCCCTGGCCGCCGCCTCCATCGCCCAGGTGCACCGAGGGCGGCTGAAGAACGGCGACGAGGTCGTCATCAAGGTACGTCGTCCCGGGATCAAGCAGGTCATCGAGACCGATGTCGACATTTTGCTGGGTCTGGCCTATCTCATCGAAAACCACATCCCCCAGGCGGACATCTACGATCCGGTCGGGGTGGTCAAGGAATTCCGCCGCACCATCAACCGCGAAATGGACTTCACCCGCGAAGGCCATACCATCGACCGTTTCGGCAACAATTTCGCAAACTCCGACACCGTGCACGTGCCCAAGGTACATTGGCCCCTGACCGGCGAGGGGTTACTGACCATGGAGTACATCGACGGGATCAAGGTTTCCAATATCCGGCGGCTGCAGGAAGAAGGGTACGATCTCAAGGCGATTGCCCGTAACGGCGCCGACGCCTTTCTCAAGCAGGTGCTGGTCGATGGCCTTTTTCACGGCGACCCCCACCCCGGCAACTTTTTCATCCTGCCGGGCAACAGCATCTGCATGCTCGATTACGGTATGGTCGGGCGGCTGGACAACGAAGTCAAATACCAGCTGGTCGATCTCTTGCTGGCGATTCTGCAGCGGGATGTCGACACCGTCATCACCCTGCTCCTCTATTCTGGCGACATCGCCGAGGATATCGACAACAAGCAGCTCAAGCGCGACCTGACCGAACTGATCGACAACTACTATGAAATCCCCCTGCAGGAAATCAACGCCGGGCGCCTGCTCACCGAATTCATCGAAATTCTCACGGTCTACCGGATCAAATTCCCCGCCGACCTGATGCTTCTCGGCAAGGCGCTGATCACCATTGAGGGGATCGGCCGACAACTCGATCCCGCTTTCAACATGATCGACCACTTGCGCCCCTTCATGGAAAAACTGGTGCGCGACAAGGTCACCCCCAGCCATCTTTCCAAGGAAATGGTCCGAGTGGTGCAATCCTACGGCGCCCTGGCCAAGAATCTCCCCCGGGATCTCAAGGAGTTCATCAATCGCGTCAATCGCAACAAATTCAAGATCGATCTGGAGCACCGCGGCCTGGAAAAGCTCATCACCGACCTCGATAAATCGAGCAACCGCCTCTCATTCAGCATGCTCATCGCCGCCCTGATCATCGGCTCGTCGCTGATCATGCAGACCGACAAGGGCCCCATGCTCTTCGGTTTTCCCATGCTCGGCTTTCTCGGCTACTCCATCGCCGGCTTTCTCGGCCTGTGGCTGGCCATCGCCATCCTCCGCTCGGGACGCCTCTGACCCCTCCCACATCCTGTGGCACTGTGGCCACAACGCCACAAGAGATCGTGTGCATCTGCAACACCTCTCCAGAGCCGACTCACCATCGATAATATTTTCCCTATACATTTCGGCTACTTAAAAAAGTTCATCAGTTGGCAAGACCCTTGCATTAATAAAAATCGCAACCTGCGATTCAGTATGCCAAGGGAG
Organism: Desulfuromonas acetexigens; assembly: GCF_900111775.1. Lineage (NCBI taxonomy): Bacteria > Pseudomonadati > Thermodesulfobacteriota > Desulfuromonadia > Desulfuromonadales > Trichloromonadaceae > Trichloromonas > Trichloromonas acetexigens. The sequence continues at coordinate 171,644 of NZ_FOJJ01000038.1, forward strand.
ATTCCCAGATGATCTATCAAAGCACCATTGCCAAAGCCATTACCCTCGCCGGAGTCGGCCTCCATTCGGGCCGGACCATCCGCATGCACCTGCGCCCCGCGGAGGCCGGTAACGGCATTGTCTTTCATCGTTCCGAAGGGGAGCGCACGGTATCCATCGAAGCGATCTCCGCCAATGTCGTCGATACCCGCCTGGCCACCGTCATCGGCAAGAGCGGCCTGACCGTTTCGACGGTAGAACACCTGATGGCCGCCCTTTGCGCCCTGGGGATCGACAACCTGCACATCGATATCGATGGACCGGAAGTTCCGATCATGGACGGTAGCGCCCATTATTTCGTCAAAGCGATCCGTAAGGCGGGCCTGCGTTCCCTCCCCCGCAGCCGCAAGTTTCTCGCCATCCGCAAGCCGCTCACGGTCATCGACGGGGAAAAACGGGTGACGGTCATTCCTTCCCGCTTCTTCCGGATCACCGCAGACATCGCTTTCGATCACCCGGCGATCGGCCTGCAACATCGTTCGGTGAAAGTGACGCCCGACTTCTTCCGCCGGGAACTGGCCGCGGCCCGGACCTTCGGCTTCCTCAAGGAAGTGGAATATCTCAAGGCCAACGGCCTGGCTCAGGGCGGCTCCCTGGAAAACGCTGTGGTCATCGGCGATGAGGGGGTTCTCAACCCCGAAGGCCTGCGTTTTCAAGACGAATTCGTCCGCCACAAGATCCTCGATGCCATTGGCGATTTCAGTTTGGCTGGTTTCCCGGTTCTGGGCCACTTCAAGACCTTCAAGTCGGGGCATGACATCAACCATAAAATGATTGAGAAGATTCTCGCGACCCCCGATGCCTGGCATCTGGTAGAATTCACGGAAAAGGACCTGCAGGAAGCATTGCTGGCCGCGCCCCCCGCGCTTGCCGCCGGGCTGGCCCTTTCCGAAGCCTGATCCTTTCCGGCGAACAGAACAAAAAAGGCAGCCTCTGGCTGCCTTTTTTGTTCCGCATCGGGGCCGTTCGACGAAACCTTGCCAAACACGTTGATATTATTTTAGAATTGCATATTTGAGTCGTTTATTCGAGGCCTCGCATGTCCACCCCCCACGTTCCACAATCAGACCCGACGGAAAACCGGAAACGGCGCCGCGAATGGTTGCTGATCCTCGCCCTCCTCGTCCTGGTCGCGATTTTTTCCAACTTCGAGTCGCAACTTCTCGATCTTTCGTCGAAACTTCCCCTTTCCAACACGATCCTCGTGCTGGCCTTGATCAACGTCAACATCCTGCTGATCCTGCTTTTTCTCTTTCTGGTCTTCAGAAATCTTTTCAAGCTGATTCTGGATCGACGCAGCAATGTCCCCGGGGCGCGACTCCGATCCAAGCTGGTGGTCGCCTTTGTTTCCCTCTCCCTGATTCCCACCCTGCTGCTCTTTTTCGTTTCCGCCGGGTTCATCACCAGCTCCATCGAAAGCTGGTTCAATACCCAGGTCGAAACATCCCTCCAAGAGGCTCTGGAGGTCGCAGAAATCTATTACGAGACTTCGGCGGCCAATGCCCTCTACTATGCCGAGCAACTGGCGAATACCATCCGACAGGAGAAGCTGCTCAATGAGGAGAATCTGCCGCGCCTCAAAGAGCTGATCAAAACCAAGCAGCAGGAATACAATCTCGGCGTCGTCGAGGTCTTTTCTTCCACCTATGAGGAACTGGTCCGCGCCGCCAACCCGCAGATCCCGACAGCGGAGTTCACCGATCCCGGCTCGGAGAATATCCGCGAGGGGCTACAAGGCAAACGCTTCACTCGTATTACTCCCATCGGCAAAGCCGATCTGATCCGTGGCATCGTACCGGTTCGATCCAACTGGAATCCCGAGGATGTGGTGGCGGTCGTGGTCGTCAACTACTACGTCCCCCATTCCCTGGTCAAGAAAATGAAGGAGATCTCGTCTTCATACGAACAGTACAAAGAAACCAAGCTCCTCAAAAACAAGATCAAAAAGGGTTATGTCGCGGTTCTATTGCTGATCGCCCTAGTCATCGTCTTTCTCGCTACCTGGTTCGGCTTTCGCCTGGCGAGAGGCATTACCGTCCCGATCCAGGAGCTGGCCCAAGCCACCAGCCGGGTCGCCGACGGCGATCTCACGGTGCAGATTGAACAGCTGGGGGACGACGAAATCGGCAGTCTGGTCAAGGCCTTCAACCAGATGACTGACGATCTGCGCAAAGGGCAGGAAGAAATCCGTAAAGCCAACCAGGACTTACAGGCCACCTATGCGGAAATAGATCAGCGTCGCCGTTATATGGAAACCGTCCTGAAAAATGTTACCGCCGGGGTTATCTCCGTCGACCAGGACGGCTTTATCAGCACCATCAACAAGTCGGCGGAAAATCTGCTCAAGATCCAGCCAGGGCAGATCGTCGGCCGCAGTTTCTGGGATGTGGTCAGCGTCGAACACCTGCCCATGGTCAAGGAGTTTCTCAAGGATCTGAAACTCTCCGGCAAAGATTCGATTCGCAAGCAGGTCACGATCCCCGTGCAGGAGAACCGGGTGACCTTCCTCTTCAACATTACGACCCTGCGGGATGAAAATCAGGAATTTCTCGGCACGGTCGTCGTCTTCGACGACCTCACCCACATCATCAAGGCCCAGCGCATGGCCGCCTGGCGGGAAGTCGCCCGGCGCATTGCCCATGAGATCAAAAACCCCCTGACCCCCATCCAACTCTCGGCGCAACGCCTGCGGCGCCGCTATCTCGATCGTTTCAGCGATGACGACAAGGTTTTTGACGAATGCACGCGCATGATTGTAACCCAGGTCGACGAATTGAAGAATCTGGTCAATGAATTTTCCAACTTCGCCCGGATGCCGGCCGGGAATCCGACCCTGAACAATCTCAATGAACTGATCAGCGAAACCCTGATTCTCTACCAGGAAGGACATAAAGATATCCGTTTCATCTTCGAGCCCGGCCGCGAAATCCCCCCCTTCAGTCTCGACCGGGAACAGATCAAGCGGGTCCTCATCAATCTCTTCGAAAATGCCATCAGCGCCGTGCAGGAAATAGCGTCCCCCACCATTACCGTGGAAACCAGCTACAACCCTTCCCTGCAGATGGTTACTTTCGCCGTGATCGATAACGGCTGCGGGATCCATCCCGACGACAAGCCCCGACTCTTCGAGCCTTATTTTTCCACCAAAAAAACCGGATCGGGACTCGGATTGGCGATTGTTTCTACCATTGTCTCCGACCATCACGGCTACATCCGTGTCAAAGACAACCCTCCACAAGGAACAAAATTCATTGTCGAGCTGCCCGTGAGCGAAAACAGCCTACCGGCTTGAACTAAAAAGGACGACCATGAAAACGATACTGATCATTGATGACGAAGAGAGCATTCGCGAAAGCCTGATGGGAATTTTGCAGGATGAAGGATTCCGGACCTTGTCGGCCGAGAGCGGTGAACAGGGATTGGGCGTGCTCAGGGAGGAAGATCCGGACCTGATTCTGCTCGACATCTGGATGCCGGGGATTGACGGGATCGAAACCCTGCGAAAGATCCGCGAGATCACCCCAGATCAGCTGGTCATCATGATGAGCGGGCACGGTACTATTGAAACCGCGGTGAAAGCGACCAAGCTGGGCGCCTATGATTTCATCGAAAAACCCCTGTCCCTGGAAAAGCTGCTGCTTTCGGTACAAAATGCCCTGACCATTGGCCAGTTGGTGGAGGAAAACCGCACCTTGAAAGCACGCATCGCCAAGGAACACGAGATGATCGGCAATGGCGAGGCGATCCGACTGCTCAAGGAACAGATCAGTATCGCCGCACCGACTTCGGGATGGGTCCTGATTACCGGCGAGAACGGGACCGGCAAGGAGCTGGTGGCCAGGTCCATTCATGCCCATTCGCAACGGGCGAACAAACCCTTCGTCGAGGTCAACTGCGCGGCCATCCCCGAGGAGCTCATCGAATCGGAGCTTTTCGGCCACGAAAAGGGCTCCTTTACCGGCGCCACCGCCCTGCGCAAAGGTAAATTCGATCTGGCCCACGAAGGCACGTTATTCCTCGATGAAATCGGCGACATGAGCCTGAAAACCCAGGCGAAAGTTCTCCGCATCCTACAAGAGAAAAAGTTTGAACGGGTGGGGGGGAGCCGGACTATCGAAGTCGATGTGCGGGTCATCGCAGCGACCAACAAGGATCTGGAAGCGGAAATCGTCAAAGGAAACTTCCGGGAGGATCTCTATTACCGGCTCAATGTACTCCCCTTCGAGGTTCCGCCACTGCGGGAACGAAAGGAAGACATCCCCCGACTGGTCGATCATTTTCTGCAATTTTTCTGCGGCAAGGAAAGCCGGGAGATCAAGACTCTGACGCCGGAAGCCATGGCGGCCCTGGTGAACTATTCCTGGCCCGGAAATGTACGGGAACTGAAAAATATCGTTGAACGCCTCGTCATCATGGTCCCAGACCAGCTGATTTCCGAAAAACATCTTCCGGCGGCTCTCATCCCGAAAAAAAACGAAACAGCGAAATCCGGTGTCACTCCAGCGCTGGAGGCGGGCACCTTTCGAGAGGCCAAGGAAGAGTTCGAAAAGGAATATCTGCTGCAGAAACTCGAGGAAAACGACTGGAACATTTCCCGTACGGCCGAGGTCATCGAGATCGAGCGTTCCAACCTGCATCGCAAGATCAAGAGTTTCGGGATCGAACTAAAGAAGTGACCGAGGAGCAATCGTCCGGAAGATCGGCGGCGGACTGTTCGACAAGAAGACACCTGCCGCTTGGCGGCACATGATCCAACCTGACAAAAGGACCAGCTGAACATGCTATTCGAGTGCGAACAATGAATGATGCGAATATTGATGAAATCCTCTGCCGTCAATGCCAAGGTCGCTGTTGTCAGGGGCATCCCGGAGTCTGGAGCGACCCACAACGTTTCTTCTTGATTTTTACTTCTGGCCAAGTCCCTAAAATCCAAGAACTGGTCAAGGTTCTCACCGAAAACCATCTTGCATTACGGGACGTAGGCGGCATCCTTATCCCCGCTCCGCAGGCGACGGAGCAAGGCTGCGCTGAAATGGGCCCAGAAGGCTGTTCCTTCCCCCCAGAGAAACGTCCCTGCCAGTGCTTGGCATTGATCCCGGATCTGGAAACCCTGTTGGACGACATGATCCACTGCAGCCTGCCGCCGGAGTACGGTTCCGGAACCGCCCGGGAGAATTGGCGTCCCTGGCAGGAACTGCTGCAAAAGGTCAAGAAATCAATAAATTGACCCACAAGACCTGACAAAGAGGCTACGGCGCCGGTTCCAATGCAACCCCATAAAAAAAGCGACCCTGTTGCCAGGGTCGCTTTTTTTATTCAACCGTTGATCTTTGCGATCAACAAGCCATCTTACTTGCGGCCACCTTCAGCAGCCCACTTCTCGAGCATCGCGGTGGTGACGGACTTCGGACGCTCGATAGCGTAACCGAGACCACGGTCCCAAGTGATGTTGGCCATGCAACCGAGGGCGCGGCCCACACCGAAGAGAACGGTGTAGAAGTCCCACTCACGCAGACCGTAGTACCACTGGATAACACCGGACTGAGCGTCGACGTTCGGCCAGGGATTCTTGGCTTTGCCGTGCTCGGTGAGAACGCCAGGAGCGGTTTCGAAGATCATGGCAACCAGCTTGAAGAGTTTGTCGTCCTTCAGGCCCGGGGTGTTGAGGCAGAACTCACGCTGGGACATGTAGCGCGGGTCGGTCTTGCGCAGAACGGCGTGGCCGTAGCCCGGAACAACCTGACCGGCGTTGAGGGTATCCCACAGAGCCTTGGTAACGAGTTCCTTGGTGGGCTCGACGTCTTTGCAGTATTTCTCCTGGAACTTGAGGGTCCAGTCGAGAACTTCCTGGTTGGCCAGGCCGTGCAGCGGACCGGCAAGACCGTTGAGACCGGCCGAATAAGCATAGTACGGGTCGGACAGCGCCGAGTGGACCAGGTGGGTGGTGTGAGCGGAAACGTTGCCGGACTCATGGTCGGAGTGGAGAATGAAGTACATACGGGCAACGTCTTTGTACTCTTCGCACTGGCCGATCATATGGGCGAAGTTGGCGCCCATGTCCAGATTCGGATCGATGGCGGTCTGGAAGTCGCTGCGATACTTCAGGTTGTAGATGAAGGCGGCGATGATCGGAATACGGGCGCAGAGATCGCTGGCGTCTTCGTAGACGGATTCCCAGGCGGTCATCTTGTTGAATTTGCCCGAGTTATAGAAAGCGGCGAACTTGGAATCCTTCTGCAGAGCCAGGATACCGACGGAGAGCATGACCATCGGATGGCTGTCGCGGGGCAGGGCGCGAATGGCGTCCCATACGTAGGAAGGAACGATCTGGCGAGTCTTCCACTCGGCGACGACGGCGTCAACCTGAGCCTGGGTCGGCACGTCGCCGGTCAGCAGGAAGTACCAGAAGGACTCGACGGTGGGGTACTTGGAGCCTTTGGCCTTGGGCAGGGCTTCGAAGGTCTCGGGGATGGTTTTGCCGCGGAAACGGATGCCTTCCTGGGGATCGAGATAGGAGATGTCGGTTACCAGACAACGGACGTCACGGGCGCCGCCGATGCACTGGTCAATCGTCACCTGGTCGATGACAACCTTGCCGAATTCCTTGACAAGCTTGGTGGTGCGGGGGCGATGGTCTGCGATCTTCTGAGCCAATACTTCCTTGAGTGTCGCCATGCTTCTCTCTCCTTTGGTGAAATAAATACGATGGGCAAAACCCACCAGGCCAAACTGCCCTTTCCAACAAAACCAAATTTGAATCGCATCCCGGAGGCGTACACACGGCGCATAACCGTGGCGAAAGGATCGGGGCAGCCAAGAAAGCCGGGCCAATCTTGGCTCAATCTCATTTACGCATGGTAAGTTCTAGCAACTGAGCTCGCTATTGTCAAGCACTATTTTGTATACGGTATACATCCGGGACGCTTTCTTGAATGGTATTTTCGCTTTGGCTTTCCCTTGACTGCATGATAGAATGCACAAAATTTATGCACAGAAGATACCTTTCCCATGATTATTCACAAATTATCTCTCGCAAATAATATCTGGCTGGCGCCTATGGCCGGGATCAGCAACCTGCCCTATCGGCGCATCATGAAAAGCTTTGGCGCTGGTTTGGTTTTCAGTGAAATGATCAGCGCTAACGGCCTCTGTCGCGGCGGTAAGCAGACCCGGGAACTGCTCATCTCCAGCCCCGACGAACGCCCCCTGGGCATTCAACTCTTTGGCGAAGACCCTCTCGTGCTGGCCCGGGCTGCCACCTTGGCCGAGGGGGACGCCGACCTGATCGATATCAACCTGGGGTGTCCGGTGAAAAAAGTGGTCCGCTCCGGTGCCGGCAGTGCGCTGCTGCGGAACCCCACTCAAATCGCTGCCATCGTCGCCGCGGTCCGCCGTGCGACCCACCTGCCTCTGACGGTCAAGATCCGCTCCGGTTGGGCCCTGGATTCTGTCAATTATCTGGAAACGGCGCACATCGCCGAAACCGAGGGGGCGGATGCCGTCACCCTGCATCCCCGCACCCGCTGCCAGGGTTTTTCCGGGCATTCCGACTGGGAGCATCTGCGCAAACTCAAGGCGGCCGTCAAAATCCCGGTCATCGGCAGCGGCGACATTTTCACCGCCGAGGATGCCGTACGGATGTTGCAGCAAACCGGATGCGACGGCGTCATGATTGGCCGGGGGGGCTACGGCAATCCCTGGCTGATCCGCGACATCAAAACCCGTCTCGACGGGCGACCAGCGCCGCCACCGCCGCCCTCCCCGACCGAGCGCATGGCGGTCGCGTTCCAGCACTTGCACCTGCATTTCGAAAGCTTTGGCCCCCGAAAAACGCTTCTCGACATGCGCAAACATCTGTGCTGGTATTCCCGGGGCCTCGCCGAGGCAGCGACCTTTCGCGCCGCCATCAATCATGCGCGAACCATGGGCGAGATGGAAGACATCATGAGGAATTTTTTTCTCGCCGCCCAGTCACGGATCGAAGGATGAAGCAGACAACGGAAAGCAACAGCAACCTCTATATTCAGATTCTTGAAAATATCGACCGGGCCGTGATTGCCCTGAGCGCCGATGGGATTATCTCCCTCTTCAACCCGGCAGCTCAAGCCATGACCGGCCTATCCGAACGCCAGGCACTGGGCAAAACGTTCGACCATCTTTTCAAAGGGCAACAGAGCCTGCGCTACCTGGTGTCGACGGCTTTGACGGCGGGGCGCTCCGTTTCTGACCATGAGGAAATTTACCTCTATCGCCCCTTTTCCCCACCGCTACCGGTAAGCGTCAGTGTCTCCCCCCTTTTGACCGAGGCAGGGGCCCCCGACGGTGTGGTCCTGACCCTGCGCGATCTTTCCCGGATGCGTGATCTGGAAGAGGCCGTACGCCAATCGGACCGACTCTCACAACTCGGCACCCTGGCCGCCGGCCTGGCCCACGAGATCAAAAATCCCCTTGGCGGCATCAAGGGCGCGGCACAACTTCTCGATCTGGAGCTACCCGGCAAGAGCCCCTTACGGGAATACACGGCGGTGATGATCCGCGAAACCGAGCGAATCAACACCATCATCGAGGGCTTGCTCGACCTTACCCGAACCCGCCAGCCGCACTGGGTGGGGGTCAACCTCGGCAAGATTCTCGGGGATATTCTGCTGCTGCAGAAGAACGCTCATCCAGGAAAAGAGATCGACTTTCTGTTCGATCTGGACCCGAGCATTCCCGAATTCCGCGGCGATGAAGACCTTTTGACCCAACTCTTTCTGAATCTGGTCAAAAATGCCGCTGAAGCCATCGCCGACGGGGGGGTTGTGCGGATCGCCAGCAAGATCGTCGCCGACTATCATCTCAATCTCCCGACTGGACGCCCTGCCCCCTTCGTCACCGTAGAGATTCGCGACAACGGCAGGGGGATCGACCGGGAAGATCTGGAGCGCATCTTCACCCCCTTCTACACCACCAAACACTTCGGAAGCGGGTTGGGTTTGCCCCTTTGTCAGAAAATTGTACGCCAGCATGACGGCATGCTCAAGGCCGTCAGTGAGCCCGGCTCCGGAACCCTCTTTTCCGTCTCCCTGCCATTAATTCCGCCTCCGGATTCCGGACAGGCCGGATAGGTCAATTATCCACGGAGGTCCAACATGTCCATCCATAGAATCCTGGTTGCCGATGACGAGGAGAGCATTCGCTGGGTTCTCGCCAAGTCTTTGGGCAAACTCGGTTACCAGGTCGAGTTGGCAACCAGTGGCGATCAGGCCCTGACCTTGCTTCAGGAAAAACCCTTTGACCTGGCAGTCCTCGACATCAAAATGCCGGGACTTTCGGGGCTTGACCTGCTCAGCCGTATCCACCAGGAACGTCCGGCTCTTCCTATTGTGGTCATGACCGCCGAATCGACCATGGCGAACGCCGTCGAAGCGATGAAGCGGGGAGCCTACGACTATCTGACCAAACCTTTCGACTTGGAGGCCCTCGACGCCATCATCCTGCGCGCCAATCAGGCCACGGAAATGGAACCCCCGAGTAAGACGGAACCGCCTCCCCAGCCCCTCGACCGTACCCTGATCGGGCGCAGTCGGCCGATGCAAGAAGTCTACAAGGTTCTCGGCAAGGTCGCCGCCTCCGACGTCACCGTACTCATTACCGGGGAATCGGGAACCGGTAAGGAGTTGGTGGCCCGGGCTATCCACGGGAACAGCGCCCGGCTCAACAAGCCCTTTCTCGCCCTCAACTGCGCTGCCATTCCGCGCGAACTCCTGGAAAGCGAGCTTTTCGGCTTTGAAAAGGGGGCCTTTACCGGCGCCAACGAGCGCAAGATCGGCAAATTCGAGCAGGCCCACGGCGGCAGCCTTTTTCTCGACGAAATCGGCGACATGCCCCTGGAATTACAGGCCAAGCTCTTACGGGTGCTACAAGAAAAGGAGATCACCCGTACCGGGGGGGTCACCAATATCTCCGTCGATGTGCGGATCATCGCCGCCACCAACCAGGATCTTCAGGAACAGGTGCGCGCCAAGGGTTTTCGCGAAGACCTTTACTACCGCCTGAATGTCATTCCCATCAGCCTCCCCGCCCTGCGCGAGCGAGCCGAGGACATCCCCCTGCTGGTCGATTTTTTCCTGCGCCAATTACAGGCCAAACAGAACCTCGCGGCGCGGGCCTGCAGCGCCGAAGCCCTGGCCGGGCTACAACACTATTCCTGGCCCGGAAACGTGCGGGAACTGGAAAACGCCATTCAGCGCGCCGCTCTTCTCTCCCCCAACCCCCAACTGACCCTGGACGATTTCCCCTTTCTGGCAACAGCCTGCGGAGGCGACCAGGACGAATCCCTCGAAGCGTTGATCGCCCGCAAACTGAACTGCTCACTGATGCAGATGAATGTCCAGGAACTGGACAACCTCTATGATATGGTCCTACATCAGATGGAACGGCCTCTGATCAACATCGTTCTCGACAAAACGAGGGGAAATCAGGTCAAAGCCGCCGAAATCCTTGGTATCAATCGCAATACCCTGCGAAAAAAAATCCAGACCTTGGGGATCGACCTGAAAAAAGACTAAAAAAGCCCCGGAGAATAAACTCCGGGGCTTTTTTACGAGGAATTGCACGGGGGACTCAGTAACCGCCTTCCCGTTTACTCTGGTTTTCAAACCGGGTGAACTCCCCGCGAAAGGTGAGATGCACGCTGCCGATGGGACCGTTACGCTGTTTGCCGATAATGACCTCAGCGTCTTTGTCGTGCCCCTTGTCGCAGGAATTGTCCCGACGTTTGCATGCCTCGCAGTAGACGGCGTCACGATAGATGAACATGATCACGTCGGCGTCCTGCTCAATCGCCCCGGACTCCCGCAGGTCGGCCATCATCGGACGCTTATCGGTGCGGCTTTCGAGGGAGCGGTTAAGCTGGGAAAGAGCAACGACCGGCACGTGGAGTTCCTTGGCCAGAGCCTTGAGGGAGCGGGAAATTTCGGAAATCTCCTGCTGTCGGCTCTCGGCGTTGCGTCCTTGCATCAGCTGCAAATAGTCAACGACGACCAGACCCAAGTCATGTTCCGCTTTGAGGCGGCGGGCCTTGGCCCGCAATTCGAGGACCGAGATACTCGGGGTGTCGTCGATGAAGATCGGCGCCTCACTGAGCAGCCCGGCCCCATTGGTCAGTTTGGGCCAATCCGATTCACCAAGGTGGCCGGTACGCAGACGGCTGGCGTCGACCCGGGAAACGGAACAGAGTAAACGCTGCACCAACTGTTCCTTCCCCATCTCCAGGGAGAAGACGATACTGGGCACCGGCTTGGCGGCGTGCAAGGCGGCATGCTCGACGATATTGAGACAAAAGGCGGTCTTGCCCATGGAGGGGCGGGCGGCGATGATGACCAGATCCCCACCCTGCAAGCCCGCCGTCATCAGGTCAAGATCGCTGAAACCGGTGGGAACCCCGGTGATCAGTTCTTTGCGGTCATAGAGTTTTTCGATGGTTTTGAAGGTATCCTTCATGATTTCCCGGGTCGAGAAATAGGAAGGCTTGGCCTTGGAACCGGCGATTTCGAAGATGGATTTTTCGGCCCAGTCGAGATCCGCTTCAACATCCCCCCCCTCGTAGCCGCGGGTGGCGATCTCGGTAGCGACTTGGATCAACCGGCGCGACACCGCCTTGTCCTTGACCATGCGGCAGTAGTAGACGATGTTCGCGGCGGTGGGGACGTAATCGACGAGGGTCGCCAGGTAGGCACTACCGCCGACCGCCTCAAGATCACCCTTCAACTGGAGGGCAGCGGTCAGGGTCACGAGGTCGGCAGGTTCCCCTTTGTCACTGAGATCGATCAGGGCGGAGAAGATTTTGCGGTGGGCTTCACGATAGAAGTCCTCGGGGCGGAGGATTTCCAGCGCCTTGTTGAGGGCTTCATTTTCCAGGAGGACGCCGCCGAGCACGGACATCTCCCCTTCCAGACTCTGTGGAGGAAGGCGATGAGCAGGCAGTTCTACCATGGGAGGGTGTAACTCCGGATGGACGAAGCGGAGCCGGTAACCGGCTCCGCTTCGTCTTCGGTTTTATTCTGCGGCAGTAACGATGACCTTGATCGAGGCAACGACTCCGGCCGGCAATTTCACCGGAACCTGATAATCGCCGAGCGCCTTGATCGGCTCGTCGAGAACGATCTTCTTACGATCGACCTCAATCCCGGCTTCGACCAGCTTAGCGCCGATTTCCATGGAAGTAACCGAACCGAAGAGCTTGCCGTCCTCACCCGCGCGATGGGCGAAGGAACAGGTCAGAGCCTCAATCTGCTTTTTGAGCAGTTCGGCGCCCTGAGTCAGTTTCTGAAGCTTGCGCTCCAGCTGACGCTTGCGATGTTCGAGTTCCTTGACGTTCCGCGGATTGGCTTCCACGGCCATTCCGCCGGGAATCAAAAAATTGCGCGCATAACCGGGCTTGACATTGACCATCTGGCCGATCGTGCCAAGTTTTTCCACATTTTCGGTAAGAATGATATTCATGAATCGTGATCTCCTCTATTAAAGATCTAGGTCTTTTTTTCTTTAGGGTTACGAAAATCCAGCCACAAATCAAAGATGCCGATACCGGTGACGACAGCCGGCAGGGGATTGACGATAACCAGCATCATATACCCCATCACCCGCAGGAAAGGCGCGGTGCCGCGACGCTGGAAAAAATGCGCCACCACCGCCATGCCCTGCAGAAAATAGACCGGCAAAAGCAGGGTCAGAAGGTTGACAGAGAGCTGTTGAGCCAAACCGGTCGCGAAGAAAACCCCAAATCCCCCAAGGATAACCCCCCAGATCAGGACTTCCGGAGCCTTCCAGAGATAGAGGGGAGGGCCGGGAATCCGATAATGACCCTGGGATAATCGCGCCAGGAGAATGACCACCAGCAACAACAAGGCACTGTTAGCGACCATGATCAACGCGGGATAGGCCGCAAGGAGATAGTCGGCGGTGCCGGCGGTCAGCGCCTTGAGCTCCTCCGCCTGGGTCGGAGTCAGTTCCGCTTGCTGATAAAATTCGTCAACCTTGGCCAACTCGCCCTGGATGTAGCCGGAAACCACCTCTGTTGTGGCTTGATCACTATACTGAGCGTAAGCGAAGAGTAATGATACCGAGAGCAGCGTTCCGATCAGGGCGGTTGCCCCGATCGCTCGATCCCAGGGCTGACCTCGCAACAGGAAACGGGGGAGGATCAGAGAAGCCAGGCCGAATTGCAACAGGTAAAGGAGTCCGCCGCCGGGGCCATCGATCAACCACAAAGTTCCGGAAACAAGAAAGACAACGCCTAGGCCAGACGCCAGACCACGGCGCATCTGCACGTAGCCAGCAGGCAACGGACTGAGCATTGCCAGCACCATGCCGGCTGGGCCGAGGACTCCTGCGGCCCAAAGCAGGCCCAGGGTTGCGGCAGCTCCGAGTAACTGGTACAGAGCCGCCGGTCCGGGAGTCCCAGGGGTAAAGCGCACCGGTTCGTCCCCTGACTAATCGACGTTGTGGGCCGAAGTGAAGGGCAGCAGCGCGATGTTACGGGCGCGCTTGATCGCTTCGGTCACCTTGCGCTGATGGATAGCGCAATTCCCGGAGATACGACGGGGAACAATCTTGCCCCGCTCGGAGACGAAATAGCGCAGGGTCCGGATCTCTTTGTAATCGATCTTCAGGGTTTTATCGCCACAGAAGCGGCAGCCTTTACGACGGGTGAAACGGCGACGGGGCGCAGCCGGACGAGACGGTTTGTTGGGATAGCTCATATCTACAATCTCCTTTTAAGCGGGAATGGATTACTCGTTGTCCTCGACTTCTTCCTCAACATCCTCGGCGCCTTCGGTCTCACCGGCAGCAGGGACAGTCTCCTGATAGCCGTTCTCGAGAAGAACCGTCTGGAACTTAATGACGTTCTCGTTGATCCGCATACGGCGCTCAAGCTCGGCAATGACATCGGCAGCCGCTTCATACGCCATCAGGACATAAGTGCCGCGCCCTTGTTTTTTGACCGGATAGGCGAGTTTGCGAGTCCCCCATTCATCGACCTTCAGGACATTGGCCTTGAGACCCTCCAGGATCCCCTTGAATTTTTCGACGATAGCCTGGTAGCCATCGCCGACAATCTCGGGATGAACGATGTAGATAGTTTCGTAGGTACGCATTGATGGAACCTCCTCATGGGTTATTAGCCCCGGACCACCCCGGAGCAAGGAGCAGGCGCTCGGCGCCGGCAAAAAATTGAACTTGATTTAATAACACAATCTGCTGGTAAATGCCAGCAGATTTTCCCTGTCAGACGTTGAAACGGAAGTGCATGATATCGCCATCCGTAACAACATATTCCTTCCCTTCCAGGCGCATCAGACCCTTCTCCTTGGCCCCGGCTTCACCGCCACAGCGGATGAAATCGTCAAAGGCAATGACCTCGGCGCGGATGAAGCCCTTTTCGAAGTCGGTATGGATCACCCCGGCAGCAGCAGGGGCTTTGGCGCCGCGCTCAACCGTCCAGGCGCGCACCTCCTTAACCCCGGCGGTGAAGTAGGTGAGCAGCCCCAGTAACCGGTACCCAGCTTGAATCACACGGTCGAGACCCGACTGGTCAAGACCCAACTCCTGAAGGAATTCGGCCTTACCCTCATCGTCCAGTTCGGCGATCTCCGCTTCGATCTTGCCGCAAATGGTGACCATTTCGGCTCCCTCGGCGGCAGCAAACTCGCGCAGACTGGCGACATAGGGGTGGCGACCATCCAGATCATCCTCCGCGACGTTGGCAACATAGAGCAGAGGCTTGGCGGTAATCAGATGCAAATCCCGCAGGACCAGACGCTCTTCATCGGTCAACTCCGTCGCCCGTGCCGGCCGCCCTTGATCGAGGCATTGCTGAACCGCCTGCAAGACCGAGAGCTCGGATTGGCTCTTCTTGTCGCCGCTCTTGGCCTGTTTCTCGATACGCGTCATCCGTTTCTGCACGGTATCGAGATCGGCCAGATTAAGTTCGGTCTGGATGACCTCAACGTCCCGCATCGGGTCGATGGAACCGTCGACATGGACCACATTGTCATCGTCGAAACAGCGGACAATATGAGCAATAGCATCGACCTGCCGGATATGCCCGAGAAACTGGTTGCCCAGCCCCTCGCCGCGGCTCGCCCCCTTGACCAGACCGGCAATATCGACAAACTCGATGGTGGTCGGCAAAATCGCCTTGGGACGGACGATTTCCGCCAGCATGTTCAGCCGGGGATCGGGCACCCCAACCACACCGACATTCGGCTCGATCGTGCAGAAAGGGTAGTTGGCCGACTCAGCGCCAGCAGCGGTAATCGCATTAAAAATCGTCGATTTGCCGACATTGGGCAATCCGACAATGCCACATTTAAAACCCATGGGTTAATCAATCTCCGGAAATAAGGATAGCCGGAGCTAAAGCCCCGGCTATCCAGGTCATTCGATGTCGTTACAGGATCACACCAGCAGCGGCGCGATAACCAGGGAAACAACGCTCATCAACTTGATCAAAATGTTCATGGAGGGACCGGAAGTATCCTTGAAGGGGTCGCCGACCGTATCGCCGACAACCGCGGCTTTGTGCGCTTCGCCGCCTTTCTTCTCCCCTTCCAGTTCCCCCTTCTCGATGTACTTTTTGGCATTGTCCCAGGCGCCGCCACCGTTGGACATCATCAGCGCCAGCAGAACGCCGGAAAGGGTAGCGCCGGCGAGCATGCCCCCCAGGGCTTCCTTACCGAAAACCAGACCCATGAAGACCGGAGCGACGACTGCGACCACCCCAGGCAAGACCATTTCCTTGAGAGCAGCCTTAGCCGAAATATCGATGCATTTCTGTGAATCGGGCTTGACCCCTTCCTCGCCGGCGAGCAGGCCCGGAATTTCCCGGAATTGACGACGAATCTCGTCGACCATCTTACCGGCGGCGCGACCAACGCTGGTCATGGTCAAGGCCCCGATAAAGAAAGGCAGGGTGCCGCCGATAAAAAGCCCGACCACGACCCGGGGTTCAATCAGGTTGATGGCTTGAAGTTTAACGGTGGAGGCGTAAGCGGCAAAGAGCGCAAGGGCGGTCAAAGCCGCGGAACCGATGGCAAAGCCCTTGCCGATAGCGGCGGTGGTATTGCCGATGGCGTCGAGGCCGTCGGTGATTTTACGAACTTCGGGACCGAGGGCGGCCATTTCCGAAATGCCGCCGGCGTTATCGGCGATGGGACCGTAGGCGTCAACGGTCATGGTAACGCCAACCGTCGCCAGCATGCCGACCGCCGCAATACCGATACCATAAAGGCCGGCACAGGCGTTGGCGATAAGAATCGCAAGTGCGATCATAACGACCGGAGCGACGGTACTTTCCAGTCCGACGGCGAGGCCGTGAATGATGTTGGTGGCGGGACCGGTCTTGCTCGCTTCGGCAATACGGGTCACCGGAGCTTTCGCAGTATAGTACTCCGTGATCTGGCCGATGGCGATCCCCGCCAGGGTGCCGATGAGAATGGCCAGGAAGACGCCAAACTTGAGGCTGGAGAACATAACGACGAAGAAAGCGAAGAGCAGGAAGAGTCCGGCGGCCACGAAAGTGGTGTAATGGAGAGCCTTGGCCGGATCCTTGCCGCTGAATTTCTTCATCGACCAGATGCCGATAACCGAAAAGACCAGACCGATCATCGACAGACCCAGGGGCATGAAGAGAGCACTGGCCATCGTTTGCTCAGGTGTTCCGGAGCCGATCTTGGCCAGCAGTTCCGGGCTGGCGGCAGCGGCGATGGCGATGGTGGCGATGATGGCACCGACGTAGGATTCGAAAATATCGGCCCCCATACCGGCGGTATCACCGACACAGTCGCCGACGTTGTCGGCGATAACCCCGGGGTTGCGCGGATCGTCCTCGGGAATCCCGGCCTCAACCTTACCGACAAGGTCGGAACCGACGTCGGCGGCCTTGGTGTAGATACCCCCACCGACCCGGGCAAAGAGGGCGATCGACGATGCGCCCATGGCGAAGCCGTTGATGTATTGAACAGTGGTAGGATCACCGCCGAAATTGATAAAGGCAATACCGACGCCGACCAGGCCGAGAGAAGCAACCGCGAGACCCATAACGGCCCCGCCATTGAAGGAAACTTGCAGAGCCGCGGCTTGACCTTGGGCGCGAGCCGCCTCGGAGGTGCGAACGTTGGCACGGGTTGCCGCCTTCATCCCGATGAAGCCGCAGGTCATGGAACAGGCGGCGCCACCGACAAAACAAAGAGCCGTCCAAAAGCCCATACTGATGGCGATAAGCAGAAAGACGATGCCGATAAAAATACCGAGAACCTTGTATTCACGGGCCAGAAATGCCATGGCACCGTCATGAATGGCCTCGGAAATCTCCCGCATCCTATCATTGCCAACAGGCTGAGATTTCACCTGTTGATAGATCAGGAGCGCGATGGCGAACCCGACCAGACCCAGAATCGGAACAAGCATTTGCATTTGTCGTACCCTCTCTCTCTGTCTAGTTATTAAGGACCGATTTCTCGTCGGTTGAACTCATTCATAGCCAGTTGCGGCCCCCTCATCACAACCGCTTCAACGGCACGGACGGCATCATCAATCAGGGGGTCCAGGGTTTTACGTTCTGCTGTTGCAAAGCTACTCAATACATAACGCGCCACGTCGCCGCCAGGTTGCGGCCTGCCGACGCCGAATTTAATGCGGATAAAATCTGACTGACCGAGAACCTGACAGATGTGGCGTATCCCATTGTGGCCGCCGTGCCCGCCACCCAGACGAATCCGCAGAGCGCCAAAAGGTTGATCGATATCGTCATGAACCACGATCAGATCCTTGGGAAGAACCGTCAGAGACTTGGCTGCCGAGGCTACGCTCGCCCCGCTGAGATTCATGAACGTTTGCGGAAGCAACAAGGTCGCCTCTTCGCCGGCCACTCGACCCATCCCGTAGAGACCCTGATGCCCCTTCTTTTTCAAGGGAACACCAAAAACTTCGGAGAGGCGTCGAACCACCATAAACCCAATATTGTGCCGGGTCTCGGCATACTGTTCGCCGGGATTTCCCAGCCCCACAATAAGCTTCAAGAGCAGCTGCTACCTTACTCTTCTTCCGTCTCTTCGGTAGATGTCCCTTCGGACTCTTCGGCCTTATGGCCGACGCAGGTAATTACGGTGAAGTTCACCTCATGGGGAACCTCCACACCCGCCGGCAGGGTCAAGTCGTCGATGTGAAGGACGTCGCCGATTTCCAGGGCCGTTACGTCCACTTCGATGGCGCCGGGGATCGCATTAGGGAGGCAGGATACTTCCAGTTCCTTACGAATGACCTGAAGGGTGCCGCCGACCTTCTCGCCTGCGGACTTGCCGAGCGTGTGCACCGGAACCATAACATTCACGACGTGCGTCATATCGATGACCTGAAAATCCGCATGCATATAATCGCGACGGATGGGGTCAACCTGAAGGTCCTTGAGGATAACCACTTTACCGGCATACTCCGTCTCCCCTTGTAGGGTAATCAGGGTATTCCAGCCGGCCTCAGTGGAGATCGCCGTTTTCAACTCCTTGGGAGTCACCGCGACCGTCGCGGGGGTCAGGCCGCGGCCATAAACAACGGCGGGGATCATGCCTTGACGGCGCAGGGAGCGGGCAACGCCCTTACCGGATCGATCACGCTGGGTAACTTTGAGTTCTGCAGTAGCCATATCTTGTATCCTCCACTTAGGTGATGAGCGAACGTCTATCTAAAACTTCGAATTTTTCAGACAAAGAGAGAGCTGACCGATTCGTCACCATGAATCCGACGAATGGCCTCAGCCAGCAAGCCCGCGACAGAAAGCACCCGCAGCTTACCGCAGAGCTTAGGCTTCTCCCCCAGGGGAACGGTATTGGTCACAACCACTTCCTCCAGGCAGCTCTCGTTAATACGATCCAGGGCGGGACCGGAAAGAACCGGATGGCTGGCACAGGCATAAACCTTGTGTGCCCCTTTATCTTTCAGTGCCTGGGCGGCCTGACAGAGCGTACCGGCCGTATCGATCATGTCATCAACGATTACGCAGGTTTCCCCGGAAACATCACCGATAATATTCATTACTTCAGAAACATTCGGTCCGCTCCGACGTTTGTCGATAATCGCCAGCCCGGCATCGAGTCGCTTGGCGAAGGCGCGAGCCCGCTCCGTACCACCGGCATCGGGAGAGACGACGACCAAACGTTGATCGGGAAAACGCGCGTTGAGATCATCAAGAAGAACTGGCGCCGCATAGAGATGATCGACGGGAATATTGAAAAAGCCTTGAATCTGCCCGGCGTGAAGATCCATCGTCACCAGACGATCCATCCCGGCCACGGAAATCAGATCCGCCACCAACTTACTGGTAATCGGCGTACGCGGTGCCACCTTGCGGTCCTGCCGGGCATAGCCAAAATAAGGGATCACTGCGGTAATGCTCGCCGCCGAAGCCCGTTTCAAGGCGTCCGTCATGACGAGCAGTTCCATGAGATTGTTATTGGAGGGCGCACAGGTCGACTGAATCACATAGACATCCCGACCGCGAACATTTTCGCCGATCTCCACCATGATCTCGCCGTCGGAAAAATTTTTCACATTGGCACTTCCCAAAGGAACCGCAAGGTGACCGCAAATTTCCCGAGACAGAGACAGATTGGAGGTGCCGGAAAAAATTTTTAATTTATCCACCATGTGACCTCTCTTACGTCCAAAAAAAAACTGTAGGCCATGGCGAACCATGACCTAGGCAAAACCCCAATGAAGTCGTTATCTTCATCAAACCGGAAGAACGTGGCTGGGGCGCCAGGATTCGAACCTGGGAATGCCGGAATCAAAATCCGGTGCCTTACCGCTTGGCGACGCCCCAACAAATTGTTCTGTCCATCAGATGGGCTGTACGACAAATACCTTCCACCCGGACTCTGATTCAAAGGCCCGAGCGGCCTGCCGCGCAACCTCCCGCTCCCGAAACACTCCGAAGACCGTAGGACCGCTACCCGACATGAGCGCCCCTTCGGCCCCGAGGTCGAGCATCCGCCGCCGAATCTTGGCGACAACGGGATAATCTCTCAGGGTTACCTGCTCAAGATCGTTGTGTAATCCGCCGATCATGTCTTCCAGCGTTCCGGAAAACCTCGGCAGTCTAGCCACATCCCTAGCGGATGTCAACTGTAATTTTCCATAAACCTGCGCCGTTGAAACACTGAAACCCGGGTTCACCAGCAGATACCAGACATCCTGAAATATCGAGGTTTTCTCCAGCTTCTCCCCGATACCAGTGGCCCAGGCGGTCGACTCGAAAACAAAAAAGGGGACATCCGCTCCAAGTTGCAGGCCAAGATCCATCAATTCTTCCCTGGAAAGCCCGGTGTCCAACAATTCGTTCATAGCCACAAGGACGGTGGCGGCATCAGAGGAGCCTCCGCCGAGACCCGCCGCTATCGGAATCTCCTTGTCGATATGGATTTCGACTCCGTCGGTGCACCTCGCAATCTCCAGGATTTTTCGGGCAGCCCTGGCGGCAATGTTCTCTTCGCCGGCGGTCAACGAAAGTCGCGGGCAGAAAACCCGCACCCCCGGTTCGCGAGTCAAGACGATACGGATCCGGTCATAAAGCGAAATCCGCTGCATCAGCATGCACAGTTCGTGATAGCCGTCCGCACGTTTGCCCAGAACATGCAAGCAGAGATTGATTTTAGCGGGAGCCGACCACACCTTTTCCACCAGAAACCCTCCTTCGGGAAGTGCGGTACCTTAAAAAATCCACCTCGCGCTGTCAATGGCGAAAAACGAAAAAGGACCGCGAAGTGCGGTCCTTTTTCGTGTGCAACAACTCTAGGCCGAAGCCTTTCGTTCATCAACCCTTACTACTGGGTCTTGACCGGCGGATCGTGGGGATCCAGGTGACAGGTCAGACAATCGGGGAACTTGGTATGCAGCGCGGCGTTATGCGGCATCTCGCCATGGCACTGGCTGCACTGGGGAATCAGCGCATGCTGTTCATGGCAGGCCACACACGAAACCTGAGCATGCTTGCTCTGGCTGCCGGACCAGACACCATAGACGCTGGAATGACAACCGGAACAGGTTTTCAGCTCGGTGTTCTCGGTGAAGACAATCTGCCGGGGCTTATGTACCGGATGACAGGGCAGACAGCTTTCCAGAGGCTGCTCGGGATAGTGCCCCTCGTGACAAACAAAGCACGACGGAATATTGCCGTGGCGCTCGCTGTGGCAATCGACACAAGCGACCATGGTGTGCTTGCTCGGGAACTGCTGGAGCTCGGCAGCCGGACCGGCGTGACAAGAAGCACAGTTCTGGGTCAGACGGTCGGAGAGGGGCACACCCACCGGCTTATGGGGATTGCTGTGACAGGAAAGACATTCGGTCTGCGTGGGGCCATGGGGCAGCGTGTGACAGCTTTCGCACTTGGGCATAATGTCAGCCCAATTGTTGCGATTGGGATTATAGGCATGGTAAACGACGTGACAGTTGACACAGTCAAACTGATGACGACCGCCCTCGTTCTTGAGCGCCTGGAAGTAGGAGGTGTGGCAGGACCCGCACTGAGCCGTGGTCATCTTTTCGACAGGAGCGGCATAGGGGTTGCTCACCGAAGGAGCACTTGCGGCAGGCGCGGGAGGTGCGGGCGCAGGCGCGACAGCGGGAACGGGCGTCGCCTCGGTCGCGGGCGCCGGTGCCGCCTGGGACTCGGCAACGGGTTTGACGCAGGAAATCGACAACATTACCACAGCCATAACCGCCAAGAGCGTTATGACTCTGCAACCCTTTTTCTTCTCTCTCTCCATGGAAACCTCTCTTTCGCTTCGCGACATTTGAAGTGCGCCAAAGGCGCCCACATAGAAAATAATCGAACAGCCACCGGCGTATGCGGGTGGCTGTTCGATCCTGACACGATTTACTTATTCAGATCATGGGCGATGCTGTGGCAATCGCCGCAATTGGGGAACTTCTCATGGATACCGCCCGCATGGGGAGTACCGTGGCAGTCGGTACACGCAGGCACCATTTTATGCTGTTCGGTGTGGCAGGTCACACAGGCAACATCCTTGTGTTTGTAGGGGCTGGCCATCAGCAGTTGATTGGCGGTCTGATGGCAGGCGGCGCAGTGGGCGTTGGCCGTTTCCGCGCCATAAGTCACGGTCGCCGGCATATGCGCCTTATGGCAGATACCGCAGTCGGCCTGAGTCTGCTGTGCCGAGTGGGGTTCATGACACTTCACGCACTCAGGAATCACACCATGCTGGTCGGCATGACAGAAGCTGCAGGCAAGCAGCGTATGCTTGCTCGGATTGGCATCCAACTGCGCCTTTTGGGAATCGTGGCAGGAGAGACAGGGCGCGGTCATATCCCCGGTCAAAGCGATTTCCAGAGGCCGGTGCGGGTTATGGCAGCCCATGCACTCGGGCAGCTCGTAATGGGGCTTGCCTTCATGGCACATACTGCACTCAGGAACATTATCCGCAACCTGCGGCGGATGACCGATGTGGCAATCCTGACAGGAAACGGCCGTCTGATGCTTGGCCCCGGCGGCGGCGATATCGGCCGGCTCCTTGTCGTGACACTTAACGCAGTCACTGCTGGACAGAGTGGAATCCTGCGCCAACGCATTCCCCGCAAAAAGCAGCAGAGACAGTCCACAAAGGACCAGTAGTTTACAACCCAAACCCTTCTTCATCGTACCTCCCTTTCAACAACTCCCTAGATAAAGTCCCAGGCTACCGGCCCGAAAAAGACGCATGTCGATCGGGCTCTCGCCTGGAAAAATGTTTTGTCTCGGCAACATTCCAACCAATATCGACACATTAGAGCGAGCCGATACTAGCAAAAAAGGGCCGGACTGTCCACCGGTAAATCGTCCCCCGAAACCGACTGCATCCCGCCATTAAAGGGCTATTTAATCATTGTTTCAATGCGCTTACGCACTTCATCGACAGCACAACCACTGATCAGCAATCGCTTATGGCGGGAACGTTCGCCGGCGACCAGCTGAACATCCCCCCGGGGAACGCCCAACAGTTTGGCGATATACTCCCGACACAAATCATTGGCCGCACCCTCCACCGGCGGTGAAGTCAACCGGACCTTGAGGGCGCCGTCCCGAACTTCCACCAGTTCGTTTTTGCTCGCCCGAGGCTGAACCCACAGCTGTAAAACGACGCCGGCGGACTCCTGGCGAGCAAAGGGAGACATCAAAAACCTTCCAGTTCCAGCTTGTCGTCCCCCGCCGAAGGCTTCTCCTCGCTTGCGTCCCCAGCCTCCAACTCACCGAACTCTCGGCCGGCCAGCGACAGCACATCCAGATCGAGCAGGCGCATATGACTCTCCACCAAAGCGCGCAATCCAGCCTCAAAGGCAATTTTCTGCCGCTTGATCTCCTGAACTTCACTCACCAACTGAATGCGCCGATCCTCAGCGTCACGCACGATTCGCTCGGCCCGCAAGTGCGCGTCGGCGATGAGAATCTCCCCCTCGCGGCGAGCGTTGTTCTTCATATCCTCAGACATCTGCTGCGCCGTCATCAAGGTCTGCTTGAGCGTGGATTCACGCCCGCGCATTTCTTCCATGGTTACCCGTGCGCGCGCCAACTCCTCTTTCAGCCCCTGGTTGACCCGGGTCAACCGCTCCAGTTCGTCGGAGATGAGTTCGAGAAAGTGATCGACACCGGTCTTTTCATACCCCAAAGGCCGGGTTTTGAAGCGATGCTGCTGAATGTCGATCGGAGTGATGCTCATGTCTGCTCCCGGTTAGAGGCTGTACGCCACCCGTGTCAGAATGATCATTACGATTCGCTGCAAAAGAAAAACTCCAAAGAGCAGGATAATCGGCGAAAAATCGATCGCACCGAAACTGATCGGCAGCGCGCGGCGAATGCGGTCGAGAAGGGGATCCGTGGCGCTATGCAAAAAACGCACGATCGGATTGTAAGGATCGGGATTCACCCAGGAGATAATCGCCCGGGCGACGACAATGTAGATATAGAGGGTTGCAATCAGATTGAAAACCTGGGCCACCACCATAATCAGTTCACCAAAAATTCCCATTTGCATCTTCCCCCGTGAAATCAGGTACAAGGAGCGGTCATTAAGTGGTCACTTATACAGCAAGCAACGAAAGGGTGTCAAACCCTTTCCCCCCCCAGGGGCGTCGAATCGAAAACGGTGACCATGACGCCGATTAGAATTTTGACTTTTCCCCTAAAAACCGCTAGATTGTGCGGCCATAACGACGCACCGGACAGGGGCGATTTTTCAAATGACCACAAAGGGGAATCCATGAAACGCACCAACAACCTACGCATTCGCCGCACGGCACCGATCATCGCCCCCGCCGACCTGAAACAGGTCTTTCCACTTTCCGAAC
This sequence comes from Desulfuromonas acetexigens, assembly GCF_900111775.1. Classification (NCBI taxonomy): domain Bacteria; kingdom Pseudomonadati; phylum Thermodesulfobacteriota; class Desulfuromonadia; order Desulfuromonadales; family Trichloromonadaceae; genus Trichloromonas; species Trichloromonas acetexigens. The sequence continues at coordinate 196,061 of NZ_FOJJ01000038.1, forward strand.
ATGGCGCGGAATTCGTCTACCAGGCCCGGGAGCAGATTACCAACATTCTCAATCACAAAGATCCGCGGCTGATGGTCGTTGTCGGTCCTTGCTCCATCCACGACCCCAGGGCCGCCCTTGAATACGCCGAACGCCTCGCCCGTTTGAACCAGCAACTCTCCGACCAGCTTTTCCTGGTCATGCGCCTCTACTTCGAAAAGCCCCGCACGACCATCGGCTGGAAGGGGCTGATCAACGATCCCGACCTCAACGGCACCCACCAGATCTCCAAGGGACTCGGTGTCGGCCGCAGTCTTCTTTGCGCCATCACCGAACTGGAACTTCCCGTCGCCTGCGAAATGCTCGATCCGATCACCCCCCATTATCTGGCTGATGCCATCAGCTGGGGAGCGATCGGCGCCCGCACCACCGAATCCCAGGTTCATCGGGAAATGGCCAGCGGACTCTCCTTTCCTGTCGGCTTCAAAAACGGCACCGACGGCAATCTGCAGATCGCCATCGACGCCATGAACGCCGCCTTGCACCCCCACAACTTTCTCGGTATCGATAATGACGGCCGCAACGCCATCGTCTCCACCGCCGGGAACAGCGACGTGCATATCGTGTTGCGCGGCGGCAACCATGGTCCTAACTTCCAGGCCGAGGACATTCGTGGCACCGAGGAAATGCTCGGCAAGGCCGGTCTGCCGATTCGGATCATGGTCGACTGCAGCCATGCCAACAGCAACAAGGACCACGAAAGACAGGAAGCTGTCCTCAAGGATGTCATCGAACAGATCGGCGCCGGCAACCGCAGCATTTGCGCCGTCATGGTCGAAAGCAACCTCGAACCGGGCAATCAACCGACCTGCGAGGACTTTTCCAAACTCAAATATGGCGTTTCCATCACCGACAAATGCATCGGCTGGGCAGACACCGAACGGATGCTGCGTTACGCGCACCAGACTCTCAAAGGCTACGGCGGCAGAAAAACCGAATAAAAATATTTTTGTACTCAGCCCGACAAAAAAACACGGGCCCGAGGAGCGAAGTTTCGCAACCCTGGCGTAGCCTGAAGGCGGATTGCCATAAAAGAGAGTGGAGCATTGCCCAAAAGGGGCATGCTCCCGACATTTGTCAAATACCTGACCTTCGCCCCGTCACTTCCGGTGACGGGGCGACATTGGTACGTCAGCTTTTGGGCGTATTCCCCTGCAAGACCAAGCGAACATCGTCGACGTTGACCTTGCAGATTTTCTTCCCTTCCCGTTCGACCCGGACCAGGCCTTCTTCCACCCACTGCGTCAGACGTCCCCGCCCGATGCCGAACTGCCCCTCGATCTCTTCAGGCGTGTACCAGGTCTTCATTAAAGCCATAAGCACCTCCCTTCCCCTTCGTTCCCGTTGACAAACCCCTCTCAGCAAAAAATCAAAAGCTATTTTCGGCACCTGAATTGCATTCCGTTTAATTCTTTACAAAGGTAACGGAACCCTTTAGATTGAAAAAATCATTGAACCCTAACCAACCATGCTGAATCTATGGAAACTTCGGTATTAGTTATTGACGATTCACCAGGAGCCCGTCACCAGATTCTCGACGGGCTGAAGTCGGCCAATCTCTTCCAGGTTTATCATGAGGCGGAAAGTGTCATCGATGGCTTCAAAGTCGCTCTGAGCGAACCCTTGGACGTCATCCTTTGCGACCTCGACATGCCCGGTATGGATGGTTTCAAATTTCTCAGCATGATCAAGACCCGCAAGGAACTGCAGGATATTCCTGTCATCCTGGTCACCGGCGTCAACGATCAGGAGAGCAAAATCCGCGGGCTGGAACGGGGCGCCAGTGACTACCTCACCAAGCCCTACGACCCCGCCGAACTCATCGCCCGGGTCAAGGTGCAATTGAAAATCAAGACGCTGCAGGACAGCCTGAAAAAAAGCAATCAGGCCTTGATGGAACTGTCCAACACCGACCCCCTGACCCACCTGAGCAATCGGCGTTTCCTGATGAAAACCCTCGAGAAGGAATTGCAGCGCTGCGAGCGTTCGCAGAAACCGATGGCCCTGATCATGGTCGACGTCGACCATTTCAAGCCGGTGAACGACACCTACGGCCACCAGCAGGGTGATGTCGTCCTGCAAACCCTGGCCGATCAGATGAAGGCGCACCTGCGCGATTACGATCTGGCCGCTCGCTTCGGCGGCGAAGAATTCGCCCTGGTTCTGCCCGAAACCGCCCTGACCGAAGCGGTGCAGGTCGCCGAGCGTCTCCGCATCGCCATCAGCGAATTGAGAATCCCGGCGGATCACAATGAAATCCGTCTGACCATCAGCCTCGGCGTGGCGACCTATCCCCACCCCAAGGTGCGCACCGTCGACAACCTGATTCTCGAAGCGGACCGCGCCCTCTACAACGCCAAGGAAAGAGGGCGCAACCGCGTCGAAACCATCTTCGGCTAACCCCCCTTCTCACGCCCACAGATCACGGGCACGCCGGCTTTCCCCTTCATTGATGACCCGTATGGCGCTTGCCCCCTCCAGGGGGCAGCGGGTTTCGCAGATTCCACAACCGACGCAACGCGATTTGATTAACCGCGGTACCTTGAGTCGCCGCATCTCGCTCCCGACCAACACTTCCCGCTCATCAAAAACGATCGCCTTCTCCCCTGTCGGGCAATGTTCCTCGCAGACCAGACACTCTTCCCCCCGGGCAAAGGGCAGACAGCGGTCCGTATCGAAAACGGCGATGCCGATCACCGCTTTCTGCTTCTCCGCCAGATTCAGCAAGCCGATGGCGCCGGTCGGGCAGACCTGGCCACAGAGGGTGCAATTGTATTCGCAGTAACCGATACGCGGCACCAGCAAGGGGGTATAGAAGCCACTCAGTCCCGCCTGCAGCAGCGCCGGATGCAAGGCCCCGCCGATACAAACCTTCATGCATTCGCCACAGCGGATGCAGCGGCGCAGAAATTCGGCCTCGGCCAGTGAGCCGGGAGGACGCAGCAGATAGGGGTCGCGGTTCCAGAGGTTCGGCGCGCTCCCCGTCACCGGTGCTACCAGAGCACCGGCCGCCAGGGACGTCATCAGTCCGCGCCGGGTCAGATCGACCCGTCCGCCAGCCGTTGGCCGTGAACCCAGGGTAAAAACGACGCGATTGGCGGGACAGAAGCCGGAACAGTCGAGACAGAGCAGACACTCATCCTTGCGATGGGCCGTTTCGGTCACGGCGCCGCTGCGGCAGTCACTCAGGCAACGCCGACAATCGTCGCAGACTTTCGCCGGCACCCGTGTCGTCAGGCTGTGCCGGGAACAGAGGCCGAGCAAGGCGCCGAGGGGGCAGAGATTCTTGCACCAGAAACGGCGCTCGACCCGCTCCAGCAGCAAAATCCCGAGAAAGATCGCCAGAGTCAGAAGCGCGAGTTGGTAAGCAGGGGGATGAAAAGCCAGCAGGTGATCACGGAAGAAGTCGTAGGAGCCGTTGACCAGCGGCGAAACGAGGGGGACGGGATGCTGGTAAAAAAAGTCGAAGACCGAGTTGGCAACCAGATTGAAGGCCGGATTGAAGGAAAAAGTCAGGCTGCGCAGGAAGATCGACAGGGGGTCGAGCAGGCCGAAGAGCTGCACTCCGAAGAGCGCCGCCGCGGTCATGGACAACAGTAGATAGTATTTGACCCGCCGCCAGGCGGGGCGAGGGCTTATGCGACCGCGGCCGACGAGCTTGCCGACGCCGTCAAGGGTGGTGCCCAGGGGGCAGATCCAGCCACAGAAGAAGCGCCCGAAAAGGGCGGTCAGTGCCAATAGCAACAATGCCGGCCAGAGCAGCAGCCAACCGAAAGCTCCCGGTGCCAGGGCATCGGCCAGGGCCGCCAGGGGATCGATGCGGAAGAGCAGGCTGACCGGATAGCGCAGGGTATCGCTCCCCCGGTATTCGGTCTGCAAAAAGAGCCAGAGAAACGCGAGCAGGCAGAGAATCTGAAAGGCCATGCGAACATGGCGCCAAGCGGGAAAACGCATCAGGCCAGCCGCCCCGGACTCAGATCGAGACTCCCCAGACCGCGCCGGGCGCCGGCGACGATGGTCGGGATATCCTCCGGCCGGTGGCCGAAGAGGGTCGCGGCGTAGGCGTCGGCGGCAACGATGTCCGCCGAGGCGATCAGGGTATCGAGCAGCCGCACATCCTCCAGCCGCCCCCCCTGCGGACCGTTGGCGACGAGGATGCGGGTGGCGTCGACCAGGGTCAGGGTCGAGTGGACCACCGAATTGATGTCAGCCAGCGACTCGGCGATATTCTGGTGCAACCGCCCGCGATTGCCGCCGATCACCCCCATGATGTTCTTCATGCCGAGGGTCAGGGTAGAGATGCCGTGATGTTTGGCCACCGGCAGATTGATGAAACAATCGGCGTCGAGAGCCGGCTGGTAGAAGGACCAGCGGGTCAGATCCTTGCCGTTGGCGATATCCAGCTCCCGGTAGGCGCGCCGATCCATGTGCTCGATCTTGACCCGCTCCGATTTCATCCCCTCCACCACGTCCTGAATACCGCTCTGCACATAGCAGCGGCGGGGATCGTTGCAGGTGCGGTCGAAGACCCGCACGTCCTTGGCCCCCGCCTCCAGGCAATGCTCGATGACCGCCCGGACCACCAGCGGGTGGGTATTGGCCCCCTGCTCCACCGTGCGATCCCAGCCGATATTGGGTTTGACCACCACCGTCTCGCCGCGCTTGACGAAGGTCGCCATGCCGCCGAGCGCGCCGAGGGTTTCTCCCACCAGCGCGGGGATGTCCTTGCCTTTACGCACCGCCAGTTTCGCCCCGCCGCCCTCGGCGGCTCGAGCCGGAAAACTCAGCAGATCGAGCAGCGGCACGCCGCCGACGGCGGAGGAAACCGCGGCTACTTGCAGCGAGCGCCTGACGAATTCGCGACGATCCATTCGCGCCATGCCTCTTCTCCTTTTATCCGGGTTTCGACTCGATCAGATGAAACGCCCCGCCTTGAGAAAGGAACGCGCCACCTCCCGCGCCCCTTCCTGGGCAAGACGCGCTTCCAGACCCTGCATGGCTTCCGGGGAGATCGCTCCCCCCAGCTTGTTGATCAGTCGGGCCAAAGCGGGAAATTTCTTCAGGGTGTCCTTGCGCACCACCGGCGCCGCCTGGGCCGGAACCCCGGCGGGAACAACCCGGGGCTCTTCGAAACCGAGGGGATCGAGCCAGACCAGATTGAGCTCCTGATTGTAGCGCTCCTTGACCGCCTGATAGAGGGCCGCGGTATCGGACAGCGCCTCTCCTTTGAGCACGTCGAGCTGGCCGACGCCGGTATATTCCACATAGAGATCGAGTTCCGCCTTCAGCAGCGCCCCGTGGGTCGCGGCGGTATCGTCGAATTTCACCACTTTGACCGAGGTTCCGGTGCGCTCGGCGATGAGGATCGCCAGCATTTCCGCCAGCAGCTCCTGCTGCGGCGTCCCCTTGGCGCCGATCACCAGGGTTTTGCCGACACAGGCCGCGACCGGCTGGGCCAACCCCGCCAACAAGACCAGAAGAACCCCGAACAACCCTGCCATCCTTATAAATCCAACCATGATCAGACTCCTTGTCAATGATAGTGATCGTCCGGCGCGACGGAGGTCTTGGACGCCTCGGCCTTGCCTCCGGCGACGGCCAGATTCTGTTGCAAGGCGCGCAGCAGACCTTCGGCCTGGGCGGGCGCGAGAATCACCCGGCTGCGCACCTTGGCCCGCCGACCTTGCGGCTGTACATAGATAAAATCGAGAGTGAACTCGGTTTCGTTATGATGAACCAGCGCCAGATTGGCGTAGACCCCCTGGGCGATCTCATCGTCCAATTGAATTTCCAGCTTCGGCTGTTGCTCCTTCTCTTCCTGGGACATACCGACCTCGTGGTTGGAGAAATTCGACAGTGGCGGGCGCCATTCAACGGAGAAAGAGCCACTGGACGACCGTGCCAATATACAGGGCGCCGCAGCAAAGAACAACCAGCCCGGCCGCGCCCTGACCAAACCGGGAAGAAGAGAGAATTCCCAAGCGGTCCGCCATGCGCCGCACCGCAAGCAGGGCGCCGGCGAATCCGGCAAGGAGGATCGCCAAAACCAGCCACTTGAGGAGGTCCAAGGGAATCAATATCCCAGGGGGCGGCGCCAACTGCATGACATTCATCGCCAGATAGCTCTTGACCCCGCTCGGATCCTGCAGGGCATAGGGCAGAAAGCCTGCCTTGGCATTGACCTTGACCAGCCCCATGACGAGATGGGCAGCCAGCAGCAGAGGGAGACAGGGGAGCGCCAAGGCGCCGAGACCGGCCCGGAAGCCGGGCTCCTCCTTGGCCACGGGAAGGCCTGCGGCGGCCGGGGGCTCGGCTTGCGGGTCGAAGCGCAATCGCCCGAGCTTGAGCAGCAGCCAACCCGGCAACAAGAGCAGAACCGGCAGCGCCAGCGTCACCCAGAGGGTCGCCAGCAGATAGTAGCCGGCGGTTTCCCAACCGAGCAGGGCCGCCGCCTGTTCCGGCAACCAGAAGATCGTTTCCCGCAACTCGACGTAAAATTTGGTGAAGTTCGCGGTCAGCAACCCCAACAGCACGAGCAGAAAAAAATTCTCCGAAACCGACAGGCTTCCGGGGACGAGATCGGCCAGCCAGCCGCGCCCGCCGAGACACAGATTTTGGTGAGGGCAGTTGCGGGCGCATTGCAGGCAGAGCTGGCAGGCGGAACTGTCGCGCACTTCCGGGGGCAAGAGATCGACGGGGCATTCCCGCCGCCGTCCATGCCAGTAGAGGACGGCACTGCCCAAGCTCAACCGCGTCCAGTGCCGCCCGCCGGAGACGCATTCACGACCGGCACAGCCGGCGCAGACAGCTTCATCCGCCACCCGCAGCTGCCAAGGCGCGATCCGCGCATAGAGGCCGAGGACGGCCCCGGCCGGGCAGAAGAGGGAACAGAAAGCCCGTTTGCGAAAGACCAGTCCGAGCAGCAGCGCCAGAAGCAACATCAGGCCGATGAGCCGGGCGGTGTAATCGGGGTAACGATGGATGGCGAAGAGATAGACTGCCAGCTGTAACAGCACCAGGGTCAGGGTCACCGGTACGAAGTTGTCGAGCCAGCCCGGCAGCGGTCGGGCCAGGCCAAAGCGGGCCATCACCTCGTTGAGCCAGCCGACCGGGCAGACGGCGCACCAGGCGCGACCGAAGAAAAGGGCGAGAAGAACGACGGCGAACATCCACCAAACCCAGAAAAGCTGAGTGGTGAGATTGCCGTACATGAGCGGATCCGGCACCGCCACCCCGGGGATAGCGTGCTGGTGCCAGCCCCAGGCGAGCATTCCCAGCAACAGGGCGAAGAGGCCCAGGCGACAGAGGCGCAGCGGCCAGGGGGAAAGGAGGAGCGCCCCGAGTCCGCGCCATTGGAGTAGATTCCTCAGCACGACCGCCGCCGATCAGTGATAGATGCTGTAGGGCAAAACATATTCCCCCGTTTCGTCACGATATTTGACATGCCGCCCGGTGATCATCTCCAGGGAGCGGGCCGACCATTCCCGCACTACCGGCACCTCATCCTCCAGGGCTCGCTCCAGGGCCGTCGCCGCAACCGGCCCGCCCAGGGTGCCTAGGGCCATGGCGGCGTTCATGCGCGAGCGCCAGTCGTCATCACCGAGGGCTTCGACGAGGAGCGCCTCGGCTCGGGGATCCTTGAGTTTGCCCAGGGCCGCCAGAGCCTCCTGGCGGGCCGGGCCGGAAGCCACCGCAAGGAGCGCCGAGAGCGCCCTGGCATCGCCGATGTCGCCAAGGGCGCGAATCGCCCCAGGCAGCGCCTGTGCGGAAGCGACGGGGAGAAAAGTCAGCAGGGGATCGACCGCCGCCTGATTGAATTTGATCAGGGAGCGCACGGCATAGCGGCGCACCTCGGCATCGCCGTCATCGAGGGCCAGCAGCAGAAAGGGGATCCCCTCGGCCGCACCGATCTCCCCCAGCGCCCAGGCGGCGACGTAGCGGCGCGGCCAGTCGTGGCGAGCCAGCACCGCGCCGATCGGTTCCACCGCCGCGCGGACCTTGAGGGTGCCGAGGGCGGCGATGACATGCTCGCGACGGATGCGGTCGGGATCGGCGACCGCCTCCAGCAGATAGGGAACCGCCGCCTCCCCCAGTTCCAGCAGCAGCGGATAGACCCGGTCGTTGACCTGCCGTTCGCTCACCCCGAGCAGCTCCACCAGCTCGCGAAAGGCCGCCGCCTCCCCGCCCCGGGCGCGCCCCTTGAGCTCTTCCAGATCGAGCGTCCGGCTGCGTTCGCAGCCCGACAGCAGCAGAAACAGCAGGCACAGAAACGCCGCGAACCTCACCATACCTTGGTCACCCGGATATCGACCCCTTGCAAAATTTCCTTGGCGCGCACTACCACCGCCGAGGGCTCGATCGTCCCCTGATCGTAACGGCCGTAGAGATCCCCCAGCTTGGGGGGGCCGCCGAACTTGTCCCGGGCCGCCAAGTAATAGGTGCCGCCACGCGGCAGATAGATGAGATAGCGGCCGTCGGGACCGGTCTTTTCCGAAACGAATTTGGGCCGTTCGGACATCTGCACATGATCGTAGACATGCACCCGCGCCCCTTCCACCGGCTTGCCGTCGGCATCGCTGATGGTGCCGGAGATGCCGGTATCGGTAACGGCGGCCTGCTCGGTAAGACGCCGTTCGTCCCCCTCCTTGACCGGCGCCAGCAGGGTCAACTCGGCGGTTTCGCCGCGCACGGTCAGTTGCAGCATCTCGCTCTTGTGATCCCCGGCCAGCACCGGGCCGTTGGCGTCACCATTCTTGCGCTTGCGGGCGACGGCGATGTAGTCCCCCTCGGGAAGTTGCAGGTCGAAACTCCCGTCCGGGCCGGTCGCCCGCGACAGAGCGTAGGCCGGACCGTAGAGGTCCATCCCCGGCTTGTAGACGTAGAGGGTCGCCCCTTCCAGGGGGGTGAGTATCCGGCCGTTGATCCGCCCCAGCTTTTCCTCGCCCTCACTCTGCCGCTCACCGCAGCCGGCCAATACCGCCAAGAGCAGCGCGATAAGCATTGCCCCACCTCGAAACCGCCGTCCCATCGCCAAACATTTCATTGTTCTCGATCTTCCCTTTCCGCCGCGCCGGGTGCTTGCAGCACCAGCCGCTCCGACAGCACTGACGCATAATGTTCAATGAGGGTATTATCCATGATCGCCAGCCCGAAGGCTACCCCCTGCTTGTCGCCGGGGACAAAGCGGACATCGCGGGGATCATCCGTCTCCAGAGAGCGGCGGAGAATCACCGTCCAGCGCCCGTCCTCCCAGGTGCCGACGGCGCGGACATCGGCCCGGCTGCCGGCGGGGTGTTCGGTGAGAAAGCCGGGGGCGGTTGTGCCGGGGGGGAGAAAGGTCTCGCCCACGACCTGGCCGTCCTGATCGTAAATGGGCGCATCCCCTTCGGCAAAAGGAAGCAGGCCCCGTTCCGGGGCGAGCCGGGCCCGGGAGTTTTCCTGAAAGATCTCCCCCGGCACATCCCCTTCCATGCCTTTCGCGGACAGGGTGCGGTCGTCGGCGAAGCCGAAGCGCCCGGTGCGTCGCGCTTTCCAGTTCCACAGATCGAGAGCCGCTTCCTCCGCCGCCAGCTTCATGCGGTTGTTGGCGTGAAAGTTGTCCCCATGCACCCCGAAATCCTCGATATGACAGGCCACCGCGCAGGTGAAGGGGGCGAAACGGCCGCCGCCGTCCCAGGCGATCCCGAACCCGTCCTCGGCGTTCCCGCCGTTGAACCAGCGCTCGCCGTCGAACGACCAGCCGCGGATATCTCGATCCTCGGTCGGGTCCGGCCAGCTCAGGCGCAGGAAAAGTTCGCTTTCGGTATAAAAGGCCCGCAGATCGACAGCCAGGGGGTCGGGGAACTTGCCGCCGTGATGGCAGGAAGCCGTGGTCGCATGCACCGTATCTTCATCGATATTGGGGATAAGCCTGGAAACATGCTGCCGTCCGCCCTTGACCGTGACCTGCCGGGGCAGCGCCCGTTCCCAGTCCGCCGCCGTCGGCGCTTCGTCGAGAAACAGGGCGTAGAGGCGATCGGCGGGCAATTCCCGGCAGCCGCCAAGAACGAGCGCAATCAGAAGCAGTAAACGGGAAAAACCGGTCAATCGCAAGAAAGCCTCCGAGGATATGGCCCCACGCATTCATCCACCTTTGTCAAAGAGCAATTACCATACCACGGTCGGGGCGGGAGTAACCACCCCCAAACCCTCGCCGTGGCGGCCTGGATAACCTGAGCAGACAGGTTCCTGACAGTCCCCTCCCGGGGCTGACAAAAATCCGCAAGCCGCCCATCCCCATGCTAACCGGAGCAGCAAGCGAAAGGTCAGGTCGAAACCGGTGCGAATATTGCAATATGAAGGATGAATTTGCCCCTGTCACCGGGCATTTTCCCGTGTATAATAGATCCCATGCGGGGATGGCGGCGCCTAGGCGCCCCGCCCTCCGGCGATTTGACCAGTCGCTGTGTCATTTTATCCGTGAAAAGGAGTCCGCCCCATGGTTAAAGCCTTGAATCTTCCAGGGATCGTCCTCGCCCTGCTGCTTGCCGCCGGGCCGGCGGCGGCCGCTGAATTTCTCGACATTTCCCAGTCGGCCGGGGTCGCCGACGACGGTCTCGGCAAAGGCATCGCCTTCGCCGATATCAACAACGACGGCCTGGTCGATTTTTACGTTTCCAACAAGGGGGGGGCGAACAAGCTCTACCGTAACCAGGGAAACGGCAGCTTCGTCGATATCACCGCCGATGCCGGCGCCGGCATCGACCACCCCGGCTTCACCATGGGCAGCGTCTTCGGTGATTACGACAACGACGGCCTGATCGACCTCTACCTGGCCACCGGCGGCCAGTATGAAATCGAAGCCAACCGCCTCTTCAGAAATCTCGGCAATGGCACCTTCGTCGACGTCACCGACAAGGCCGGGGTCGGGCTCAAAGCCTTCACCTACTCGGCCTCCTTCGTCGATTACGACAATGACGGCGATCTCGACCTCTATTGCGCCAACTACGGGGTCGGCGCCAAAAACGTCCTTTACCGCAACAACGGCGACGGCACCTTCACCGACGTGACCGACATCGCCGGGGTCGGCGACCCCTCCTGGAGCTGGATGGGCGTGTGGGCCGACGTCAACAACGACCGCCTGCCCGATCTCTACGTGGTCAACGGCCGCTATCCGGCCGGGGAGCCGAACCGCCTCTACCTCAACAACGGCAACGGCACCTTCAGCGACGTCTCGCAGAAGTCCGGCACCGCCGATCCCCACTGGGGTCTGGGCGCGGCCTTCGCCGACGTCGACAACGACGGTGATCTCGACCTCTTCGTCTCCAACTACGTCGGTCCCAACGGCCTTTATCTCAACGACGGCAACGGCGTCTTCAACAACGCCTCACAGGGACTGCGGGGCGCCCATGAAGGCTGGGGCAAGGGTCCGACCTTCGGCGACATTGACCACGACGGCGACCTCGACCTCTACGAAGGGGACTGCAAACTGGCCAACCAGCTCTACCTGGGCGACGGCCGGGGAGGCTTCGACAACATCGCCGACCGCCAGCCCCAGCTTAAGTGCGAAACGGTGCGCACCAAGGGAACGGCCTTCGCCGACATCGACAACGACGGCGACCTCGATCTCTACGTGATCAACTGGGGCGCCCCCAACAAACTCTACGAAAACGACCAGAACGACCGGAACTGGCTGAAGGTCAAGCTGACCGGCACCCGCTCCAACCGCGACGCCTACGGCGCCAAAGCCAAGATCTTCGACCCGGCCACGGGCAAACTGCTGGCCATGCGTGAACTGCGCTCGGCCAACGGCTTCTGCGCCCAGGAACCCCAGATGCTGCACTTCGGCCTCAAAGGCGGCCGCAGCTATGACCTGCTGATCGAATTCCCCAGCGGCGTCGACCTCAAGCTGGCGGGGATCAAACCGGGCCAGACCCTCGACATCGTCGAACCGGCCCAATAACGGCTTTTGCTTACCACAGGGACACAGAGAGCTCAGGGGTTGAACAAAGAAAAAACCTTACCAATCGAGGAAACCCCTCTGTCGAGATTCAGGCTTCAACTGTCTTTTCTCCGTGTCCCCAGTGTCTCCGTGGTGCCATTGTATTTTCAGGATAAATGAACAGATGAGCCGCCGCCCAGGCGGCTTGTCTATTTCCGGAAGCGGACGCCACCGACCCCATGAGCGAAACACCCGCCCTTTCCCATCTCTGCCGGGGAATGTTCCTCCTCTCCATGGCGACCCTGATGTACGAGCTGATCCTGACCCGGATCTTCTCCGTACTCATGTGGTACCACTTCGCCTCGCTGGCCATCTCCCTCGCCCTCTTCGGGCTGGGGGCGGCGGCCCTGTGCGTGCAGCTTTTGCCCCACTACTTCCCCGAGGGCCGACTGGAAGAACTGGCGGCCCGTTACGCCCGGTTTTTCAGCCTGTCGATCCTCGCTTTTTTCGCCATCTTCGTCCTCTTCCGCCTGCAACCGCAATTCGCTTTCAAGGTTCTCTCCTTCTTTCACCAGCCCTTTTATCAACCCTTTCAACAGGGCTTTCACGATCGCGCCATCCCCGGCGCCCTGCTCCTCGGGCTGGCAGCCCTCTACCTAGTCACCGCCCTCCCCTTTTTCTTCAGCGGCCTGACCATCACCTTGCTCCTTTCCCGACGCCTGGCGCAGATCAACCGCCTCTATTTCTGGGATCTACTCGGCGCCGGCGTCGGCTGCCTGGCGATCATTTTCGTGCTCAAGCTGGTTGGCGGCATTACCGGCATCCTCGCCATCGCCCTCTGCGGTCTGCTGGCGGCCATGGCCTTCGCGCCGCGACGGCGGCGCCTCCTCAACCTGACGCTGCTGGCGACCCTGCTGCTCGCCGGTGTCGGTAATCATCTCGGGGATTTCGCCGAGATCCGTTTCGCCCGGGGACGCTACGAGCCCCATCTGCTCTGGAGCGCCTGGAATTCCTTCTCCCGGGTCGCCGTCTACCCCGCCCAGAGCCAGGAGATGGAACACGCCTGGGGCATCTCCCGCGCCTACCGGGGGCCGATTCCCGACCAGCTGGGAATGGTGGTGGACGACAGCGGCTACACCACCCTCTTCCGCTGGGAGGGGGAAAAGACCCTGGACTATTTCCGCGCCAACCTCATCGCCCTCCCCTATGCCCTGAAACCGGAAGCGGATACCCTGATCATCGGCCCCGGCGGCGGCCGCGACCTGCTGGCGGCGCTGGCCATGGGCGCCCGCCATATCACCGCCGTAGAACTCAACGGCCTGATCGTGCAGGGGGTCAACAACATCTTCGGCGGCTTCACCGGCGAACTCTACCGCCATCCGAAAATCCGTCTGGCGGTGGACGAAGGGCGCAGCTACGTGCGCCAATCAAAGGAGCTCTTCGACGTCATCCAGGCCTCCGCCGTCTTCGGCCGCAGCGCCCCCGCCGCCGGCGCCTTCACCCTGGCGGAAAACAACCTCTACACCCTGGAAGCCTTCGAGGACTACTGGGAACACCTCACCCCTGACGGAATTTTGACCATCAGCCGCTTCATCTTCGAGCGGGAGACCCTGCGCCTTGTCTCCCTCGGGCTGGAGCTGCTCAAACGCCAGGGGGTGGCCAACCCGACGGCGCACCTGGCGGTGATCAAGGAACGGGGGCTGGCCAACTTCATGCTCAAGCGCAGCCCCTTCACCGAGGAGGAGATCGCCCTTTTGCGCCGGGAAGTCCGCGACCGCGAATTCGAAATCGTGTTGCTGCCGGATCGTCCGCCGGGCGAGGACGCCTTCGGGCGGCTCGTCGCCTCGGGGGGCAGCGCCGAATTTTACCGGGATTTTCCCTTCGACATCCGCCCCGTCGACGACGACCGGCCCTTCTTCTACTACATGTACAAACCGGCCGATTTCCTGCGTCTGCTCACCTTCCCCGAAAAGAGCAATTTCGAGGATCGGGCGGTGCTGACCATCCGCAATCTGCTGGTGGTGGTGACGGCGCTGGTTCTCCTCTGTCTGCTCCTGCCCCTGGCCGTCAAGCGCCGGGACGATCTTCGGGAAGCCGGCAGCGGCCGGCGCATGCTCTATTTCGCCTGCCTCGGCCTCGGCTTCATGCTCATCGAAATCGGCCTGCTGCGCCGCTTCATTCTGCTCTTCGGCCCGCCGATCTACGCCCTGGCAGTAATCCTCTTCGCCCTGCTGATCTTCTCGGGTTTCGGCTCGCTGCTGGCGGAACGGATCGCCCAGGGACGGGAACGATCCGCCCTGATCCGCATCCTCTTGGCACTGGTATTGCTGTCAAACCTCTACATCTTCGCCTTGCCGCCGCTGCTCGCCGGTTGGGTCGCCTGGCCCCTGCTCGGACGGGTGCTGTTGAGCGTCGCCCTGCTCGCCCCCCTGGGCCTGCTCCTCGGTATGCCCCTGCCTTTAGGGATGCGCCTGCTGCACCGGGACGGAAGCACGGTGGCCTGGAGCTGGGGGATCAACAGCGCCACCAGCGTCCTCGGCGCGCTGCTGGCGACGGTGCTGGCGATGAATGTCGGCTTCACCTGGACGCTGCTCGCCGGGGAAGCGGTCTATGCCCTGGCGTTGCTCAGCATCTTGCTGCCGGGATACGAAAGAAAAACCTGAAGGGCGGCCTCTCGCACGCTCATTGCCTTCGCTGGAGCACGCAGAGGAGACGGAGAAAAACAAATGATTTCCCTCAGCGTTCTCCGCGTGCTCTAGTGAGCGGAGCGAACGGGCGCGAGATCGACGTTAAGGCTCAATATGAGAATTAGTCTCTATCTTCCCATCATCCTTACCCTTTTCCTCGCCGCCTGCACCCCTTCCGGGGAGACGGGGCTGGAAGGGGTGGTGCTCTTTGCCGAGCGACCCCTGGCCGGGGCCGAGATCGAGGTCTATCTGCGCGCGGAGAAGGACCGCGGTACCCAGCCCTTCACCAGCGTCTCCAGCGACGAACAGGGGCGCTATCGTCTCAACCTGCCGCCGGGGCGCTACTATCTGATCGGCAAGAAACAGGAGGAAACCCCTGACGGCCGCCGGCGCATGCTCTTCGGCGAGTGTCCGGCCAATCCCCTGGAGGTCGCCCAAGGCATGAGCCGGGCGCCGAATTTCAGTCTGCGTGAGATGGGGCGTGACGGCGAACTCTCCGGCCGCGCCGACACCGGCGTCAGCGGTCGCCTGACCCTCGCCGGGGCGCCTTTGCCCCGGGGCTTCGTCTATGTCTACACGGAAAACGCCGCCGGACTGACCGGGCCTTCCTACGGTGCCGCCGCCCAGAGCGGCGCGGACGGAACCTTCATTCTCAACCTGCCGCCAGGGCGCTATCACCTCGTCGCCCGCCAGCGCGCCGACGGCTCCCGCGTCGGGGAAGTGGCAGGGGGGGATCTCAACGGCGCCTACCCCGGCAATCCCGTCGAAGTCCAGGCGGGGGTTATCCTACCGCTCGGCGACCTGCCCCTGACCCCGGTCGATGGCGAGCGTCACGCCGCCCGTCGGGCTTCCGGCCCCTTCGCGGCCACCGAGACCCTCCTGCGCGGCCGGATCGTCGATGCCGACCAGCAACCGGTGACGGGAATTTCCGTCTTCGCCTATCTCGACAGCCGCATGGTCGGCAAGCCCAAATACCGCTCGGCCCCGTCCGCCGCCGACGGCGCTTTCGTCCTCTATCTGGATGACGGCGGCACCTACTACCTGGGCGCCCGCGCCGCCCTCGGCGGGCCGCTGGAACCGGGGGAGCGGGTCGGCACCTACGACGGTGATCCCCGTCACGCCGTCGCCGTCGCCCGGGGGGAAGAGCGCGACCTTGGCGCCATCGTCGTGCGGGAGGTCTGGTGATGATCCGGCTGGCGCTGATCTGTTGCCTGATCTGGCCGGGAATGGCCGCCGCCCTGAGCATCGAGCAACCGACCGTTTGGCGGGGGGAGTTGCGTTTCAGTGAAACGGTGCGGGTCGCCCCCGGCGCGGCGCTGACTGTGGAAGCCGGGACAACCGTGCATTTTTCCGGCGGAGCGCTGGAAGTGGCGGGACGGCTGGAAGCGACAGAGGCCCGTTTCACCGGCCCGAACTGGCAAGGGATCGTGCTCAAGGGGGTCGACAGCGACACCCGCCTGACGGATTGCCTCATCGACGGCGCCGACACCGGCGTCGAGGCGATCGGCGGCGCGCCGCGCCTGGAGCGACTGCATCTGCGCGGCAACCGCATCGGCGCGCAACTGGGGAAAAAGAGCACCGCCATCCTCCGCGACAGCCACATCGAAGAGAACTCCCGGGCTGGACTGATCGTCAAGGACGGCGCCGCGCCGACGTTGACCGGCAACCTTTTTGCGGGCAACGGCCTCTTCGGTGCCTACATCGTTCAGGCCAAGCCCCAGGCCTTTCGCGACAACCGTTTCGCCGGGCAGCCGACCGGGCTGAAGATCGCCAACCTCGGCAGCGACCCGGAAATCATCGGCAACCACTTCGAAAGAAACGAGGTCGCCATCCTCGTCGACAAGGCCGCCCGCCCAACCCTCACCGGCAACATCCTCACCGGCAACGGCATCGCCCTGCACCTTTACCGCCGCGCCGACGCGCGGGTGACGGGGAACCGCTTCGCCGACAACAAACTCGCCGTCCTGGCGGAATATTCCTCCTATCCGAAGATCACCGAAAACGATTTCAGCGGCAACGAACGTTCGCTGAAGCTCGCCTTTCAGTCCTCGGCCTGGGAAGCGGCCAACGGTGCCGCCGCCCGCGCCCAGGAATCCCGCCAGGGAGTCTTCGGTCAGGGGAAGCGGCCGGACGACGGCGAGCGCCGTTGGCCGCCGGCCCCCACGGACGGGACCATCGACGCCCGGGACAACTGGTGGGGAACGGCCGGGACCGAGGAACTGGCCACGGCGGCGGGAAAAGACAATCCCTCTTTCATTCTCGACGGCCGCGACACCCCGACCTTCCGCGACGGGGGCAAGGACTACCCCCTCGACCGGGTGCTCTTCAGCCCCTGGCGCGACCGCGCCGCAACCGGAGATTTATCGCCATGAATCGCCTCTGTTTCGCCCTTTTCTTCATCCTTCTTGGCAGCCTTTTCGCCCTGCCGGCCCGGGCCGAAAGTGGCGTGCAAGGGCGCGTCGCCTGGCGCGGCGAGTTGGTCCCCGGCTTACGCGTCCATGCCTATCACAGCATCCCCGACATCGCTTCCGGCAAGGTGGTGGCGGTTTCCTCCCCGGCGGAACAGGACGGCACCTACCGCCTGCTTCTGCCCCCGGGCGACTATTACCTGACTGCCCGCGATTTCGACGGCGCCCCGCTGCCGGGCAAACATTTCTGCTACTATAGCGGCGCCCCGGTGCGAGTGGCGGACGGTGCCTTCACCAACGTCGGCTTCAACCTCATCCGCATCCCCGCCGAGGCCGCGCCGATTCAGGGAGAAACGAGCGGCATCCGCGGGGAGATCAGCTTTCAGGACGAACCGCTGGAGCAGTGCTATCTTTATGTCTACAAAGATCCTTCCAAGGACTTCAAAGGTCCGGCCTATTTCGTCCAGCCGGTGGCCAAGGGGGATTTCCGCCTGCGCCTGCCCCCCGGCGACTACTACCTGCTCGCCCGCAAGCGGGCCAAGGGGGGGCAATACGGTCCCATCGAAATCGGCGATCATTTCAATTACTACTACGGCAACCCGGTGCGGATCGAAGCCGGGCAAACGCGGGAGGTTCGCATCGAAACGATCACCCGCTTGTCGATGCTCGAAGAGGGGGAGAACAACGAGCCGCGCCGCATCACCGGCAAGCTGCTCGATCCCGAGGGAAAACCGGCGAGCGGTCTGCGGGTTCTGGCCTACCGGAACGGGGCAATGACCGGTACCCCCTACATCCTCTCCGCCCCGACCGGCACCGACGGCCGCTTCGAGCTGCCCCTGCCCGACGACGGCCCCTGGCATCTACTGGCGCGGGAGCATCTCGGCGGGCCGGCCGCGGAAGGGGAATGGCTCGGCCGTCACGGCGGCGGCGCCGGGAAAGCCGTTTCCCTGCAGGGCAAAAAAATTCTCGATGAGGTGACCATTCATGTGGCACGGAAAACCGACCCTTAGCCTGCTGACCGTCCTCCTGCCGGCCATCCTCCTTTTGGTCGTCGCGCCCGCTTTCGGTGAGACCGTCTCCGGCAAGCTTGCCGGCGCCCCCCGCTGGTCCGGGGAGATCCGCCTCGCCGAAACGGTGGTCGTCCCCCCCGGCGTAACCTTGAAGATCGCGCCGGGCACCCGCATCCGCGCCGAGCGCGCCAACGCCGTCCTGATGGTCAACGGCACCCTCGACGCCCGGGGCACGGAGAAAGCGCCTATCGTCTTTTCCGGTCCCGCCGACTGGGAAGGGATCTCCTTCTTCGAAGCGGCCGAGGGCGGCCTCCTCGAACAGGTACGCATCGACCACGCCGCCGTCGCCGTCAGCAGCATCGCCGCCAAATTCGTTCTGCGCGGCTGCCGTTTCACCGGCAACGGCACCGCCGTCAAGCTGTTGCGCGAATCCTTCCCCCTGATCGAGGATTGCCGCTTCGCCGACAACGACATCGCCATCGACAACGAAATGAAGTCCGTCGCCACCGTCCGCGGCAACCGCTTCAGCGGCCACAAGAAATCGGCCATCGTCGCCTCCCACGGCAGTCGCGGGGCGATCACCGGCAACCGTTTCGAGAAGAACCGGCAGGCCATCGCCTTGGTGCAGAAATACCCCGATCCGGTGGAAAACAACGACTTTATCGACAACGGCGTCGGCATCTTCTGCAATCAGACGCAAAACACCCCGGCGATCCGCCACAACCGCTTCGAAAAGAACGAGACCGCCCTGATCAACTTCTCTTTCGCCTATCCCGCCGTCGAACACAACCGCTTCATGGACAACGGCACCGCCGTGCGCAACGATCAGTTCGCCTCGCCGAAAATCTTCCGTAATCTCTTCCGGGGCAACGGCACCGCCCTCTTCAACGACCGCAAATCGGACCCGGAAGTGACCCGCAACCAGTTCGAAAAGAACGATCTCGTCCTCTTCTGCGACCACTCTTCCTATCCCCTCTTCCGCGACAACAACCTGCTCGGCAACCCCCAGGCGGTGCGGCTCGGCATCTTCCAGAGCGCCGACTGGGAAGCCCGCTCGGGATCGAAGAAGATCGTCCAGGAAAAGGCGCGGCAGCTCAACAGCCGCAACCCCCTGATCGAGCGGATTCCCAGCGATTTCCGCGACCGCGTTGAAGTCGCCGGCAACTGGTGGGGAGAGAATACGGAGCGGCTGCGTCAGGCCGCCGCCGAGGCCAATCTCGACCTTTTTCACGATCGCCTCGACCAGCCGACCGTCACCTATGAAGGCTACGGCGACGAAGCCTACCGCCTCGACCAGGTGGTCTTCCAACCGGTTCTCGACCAGGCCGTCGCCGATACTCTGCCGGAGGCCCAACCATGATCCGTCACGCCCTCTTCGCCCTGACCCTCCTGCTGATCGCCTTGCCGGCGGTCGCCTCCGCCGCCGTCGAGGGGCGGGTAGTGCTGGGGGACGAGTCGGTGCCCGGCATCCGCGTCGCCGCCTATGCCGGGGCCGACTTTTCCGGCGCGCCCCTGGCCCTTTCCGCGCCGAGCGACAGCGAAGGCAAGTACCGCCTCGATCTCCCCCCCGGGCTCTATTCCCTTTACGCCCGAGACGACGACCGCAAGCTCTTCGCCATCTGCGGTCGCAACCCGGTGGCGGTGGCCGGCGAAGCGGTCTGGGCCGGGCTCAGGGCGGTGACCGTCGATCCCGTCGTGATCCTGCCCTACGACGACGAATACAGCGCCGCCATCGAGGGAACGGTGCTGCTCGACGGCAAGCCCCTGGCCGACGCCTACGTCTATCTCTATCTCGACGCGAGCGAGGATCTCAAAGGCAACGGCTACCGCATCAGCCCGCCCACCGACGCCGACGGCCGCTTTGCCTTCGATGGACTGCCCGAAAGCGGCTATTTCCTCGTCGCCCGCCAACGCCAAGGGGGGGGCAAGGTCGGGCCGGTGCGGGAAGGGGACGCTCTCGCCATCCATCCCGGCAACCCCCTCGCCGCCCGCGCCGGGCAGAGCCTGCGCGTCACCTTGCACGCCGTGCGCAAGAACCAGGAGGCCACCGACAGCGAAACCTTTGTCCGCGCCTCGGGGATGGCCATTCGCGGCACCGTCGTCGATGGCGAAGGGCGCCCCGCCGCCGGGGTGCATGTTTTCGCCTACACCGACCGGGTCATCGGCCACCAGCGGCCGTCGGCCCTCTCCCCCCCCACCGGCGCCGACGGCCGCTTCACCGTCAACCTCAAAGAACCGGGGATCTACTACGTCGGCGCTCGGGAAGAATACGGCGACTCCCCCGCCCCCGGCGAACGCTTCGGCATGTACGAAGAGAGTGCCGATCATTCCCTCAAAATCGAAAAGGACAGCCTGATCGAGGATGTAGAGATCGTCGTTGAGCCGATTGAGCTGAACTAGACAAAACCAAGCCGGAGACAAAACGGGGGCCCGCCAGTGAAGAGCGGACCCCCGTTTTTTGTATTGTGTTTCTGATTTCGCCGGTGTACGTGATTTTTAACGTTCAACGGATGGGAAAAGGTCCTCTGGCTCCAAAAGGAAACGCGCAAAAACCTCGGCCGCCGGTTTCGATTTGAGTTCGCCGGCCTCGAATGCGTCTATGCGGTCCTCGACCTCCGTCGCCCATAAAGCGTCGATAGTCTGCCGCTCGGGAAAAGAGAAACTCGCCAAAATTCTCTCGACCAATTCCGCGCGCTCCACCGGCGAAAGGTTCAAGGCATCGCGGAGAATTTTCTGGGCATCGGCTGGCATGGGTGACTCCTTTTGACCAGATGAGAATTGCCGGGGGATACACATAACCCAGTTACCGATAGTAAATCATCGCCCCATCAAATAAAAGAACACATTACCTTTTTCTACCCCTTCCGAATCCGCCAACAATTATGAATGCGTGGGTTGCGTTCGAAATCCTTGGGGATGGTTTTTCGGGTGATGTCTTCGATGAGCAGTTCCGGCAGGGCCTCGGCGTCCATCTTGAACTTGCGGTTGTTGTTGGAGAAGATCAGCGTTCCGTCCTGGGCCAAGAGCGCCGCCGTTTTACGTAGCAGTTCGACGTGGTCGCGCTGCACATCGAAGGTGCCCTCCATGCGTTTGGAGTTGGAGAAGGTCGGCGGGTCGAGAAAGATCAGGTCGAATTCCCCTTTGGCGCGTCCGAGCCATTCGAGGCAGTCGGCCCGCTCCAGGCGGTGGTTGCCGCCGGAGAAGCCATTCAGGGCGAGATTCTTTTTCGCCCAGTCGAGGTAGGTCTGGCTCATGTCGACGGTCAGGGTCGACGCCGCGCCGCCGAGGGCGGCTTGGACGCTGGCCGCGCCGCTGTAGGCGAAAAGGTTGAGAAAACGTTTGCCCGCAGCCAGTTCGCCGAGCAGCAGCCGGGTCGGCCGGTGGTCGAGAAAGAGGCCGGTGTCGAGGTAGTCGGAAAGATTGACCAAGAGCCGCGCCGCCCCTTCGCGCACCTCGATGAATTGCCCCCGTTCGCCGAACTTGCCGTACTGCTCGGTCCCCTTCTGCTGCTTGCGCACTTTCAGGAAAATCCGTTCGCCCGGCACCTCCAGCACATCGGGCAGCACCGCCATCACTTCACGCAGTCGTTGCGCAGCCTTGCGCTCGTCAATCTCCTTCGGCGCCTGATACTCCTGCACATGCACCCAGCCGTCGTAAAGATCGACCGCCACCGCGTACTCGGGGATATCGCCGTCGTACAGCCGGTAACAGGAGATCCCCTCCTGTTTTGCCCACTTGCCGAGGGTTTTCAGGTTTTTGCGCAGCCGGTTGGCAAAACTGGTCGCCCCTTCACTGAGTCGCACAGGTGACGGACCGCGATGGCGATCGACGAAGTTTTCGGGCTGCACCTCGATGTGCAGCAGCTTGCATTCGAGGGCGCCGTTGTAGAGGGTGTGCATCTTTTTCGCCCGCAGGCCGAGCTTCTTGCCGAGTTCGACGTTGCCGGTGAAGATCGCCGCCTTCCAGCCGACGAACTGTTCTTTCAGCCGGTCGCCGAGGGTGCCGTAAACCTCTTTGAGCGCCTCGACCTCGCCGAGCCGTTCCCCGTAGGGGGGATTGACCACCAGCAGCCCGTTGGCGAATTCTCCAGATGGCACGACCAAGGCCGCCACTTCGCGCCGTTCGACATGGATATGCTCGCGCAGCCCGGCCTGGTCGATATTGGCCCAGGCGGCGCGGATCGCCTTGTGGTCGGCGTCATAGCCGACGATGGTCGGAATCCGTGCTAGACCGTCGGCGCGACGACCTTGCGCCTCTTCCATCAATTGCTGCCAAAGCGCGGCATCGTGCCCACGCCAGCGCAGGAAACCGTAATGGGGACGGAGCAACCCGGGGGCGATATCCCCGGCCATGTACGCCCCTTCCAGCAGCAGCGTCCCCGAGCCGCACATGGGATCGACCAGTGCCCCGCCCCGTGCGGCGATTTCCGGCCAGCCGGCGCGAATCAGGATCGCCGCCGCCAGATTCTCCTTGAGCGGCGCCAGCACCCCTTCGTCGCGATAACCGCGCCGGTGCAGGCTGTCGCCGGAAAGATCGAGGCTCAAGGTGGCGGTATCGCGCAGCAGATAGAGATTGATCCGCACATCGGGCCGTTCGGCATCGACCGAGGGGCGGTCGCCGGTGCGGTCACGGAACTGGTCGACGACGGCGTCCTTGATCTTGAGAGCGGCGTAGTGGGAATGGGTGATTTTCGAACCGGAAACGCTGGCATCAACCGCCAGGGTACTCTCAGTGGAAAGGTGCTCGCTCCAGTCGATGGCACGCACCCCGGCGTAGAGTTCCTCCGGCGAAGTCGCCGGAAAGGTCGCCAGCGGCAGCAGCACCCGGCTCGCCAGGCGCGACCAGAGACAGGCGCGGTAGGCGATCGCCAACGGGCCGGAAAAAGCGACGCCGGAACGCCCTTCGGCGACTTCGAAAGCGCCGAGGGCGCGCAGTTCGTCGGCGAGCAGCGGCTCGATCCCCTTGGGCGCGGTGGCGAAAAAATGGCGGTGGCTGGTCATGGCGTTCCGTTCAAAATGGCGAGGGCGACCAATCCGGCCGCCCTTTTATCATCGATTTACTGAGCAGGAAGACGGCGGCCCAAGGTTTCTTCCTCACGCCTCCCCCCTCCCCCCTCACGGATTTACTGCAACTGAATATTAAACGTCAGATCCTTCCCGGCCAGGGGATGGTTGGCGTCGAGGGTGATGTTAGTGTCAGTGACCTGGGTGATCTGCACCAGCATCCCCTCCCCCTGCTCCTCGCCGACCTGCAACTGCATCCCCACTTGCGGCTGCATGTCTGGCGGCAGCTGGGTGCGGGGAACTTCCAGTACCATCTCCTCGCGATAAGGACCGTAGGCCTCCTCGGCGGGAATGATCACGGTCCGCGACTCGCCGGCGCTCATGCCGAGCACGGTCTTCTCGAAACCGGGAATGAGTTGGCCTTCGCCGAGGGTGAATTCCAACGGCTCGCGCTCAAGGGAAGAATCAAAGACGGTGCCGTCCGCAAGGGTTCCGGTGTAATGAACTTTGACGGTATCGCCGTTTTTTACCTGGGACATGAAAGCTCCTAAAAGTTTGAAGACTGAAGACTGAAGACTGAAGACTGAAGGAAGCATAAGCGGCGCTACCATAACACAGAGGGGCGGATTGGGGCAAATCAGCCCTGGGCCGTGCGGCGTTTTTCTATGACGGCGCGGATTTCTTCGACGCAGGCGTAGGGGATTTTCAGATTGCCCCGGCCGCCGCCGATGACGATTTCGCCGCCTTCGATGCCGTGAAAATCGCTGCCGCCGGTGACGATCATCCCCCGCCGCCGGGTCTGGGTGATCATCCAGTCGATGTCGTCGTTGCTCGCGCCGGTGTTGTAAGCCTCGACGCCGTCCAGGCCGAGGGCGGCGAAGGTGTCGAGCAACGCCAGCAATCCCTTGCGGTCGACCGGAATGAAGGGCGGATGGGCGAGTACCGTCACGCCGCCGGCGCGATGGATGAGGTCGATGGCCTCGGCGATGGGAAAGTAACGTTTTTCCACGTTGCAGGGGACGAGATAACGGACGAAGGCCTCATCCTTGGTCGCCACATGGCCGTCGTCAAGCAAAGCCATGGCGATATGCGGTCGACCGAGAGTCCCCCCGGCCTTGGCCTTCACCGCCGCAATATCGATCGGTGCGCGCCCCTCGGACAGAAGCTTCTCGTTAACCCGCTCAACGATCCGCTCGTTGCGACTTTCGCGGAACTCGCGGAAGGATTGAAGTGCCGCGCGCAAGTCGGCATCCCGATGGTCGAAACCGTAGCCGAGCAGATGGATGTCCTGGATCGCCTCCCAGACCACCGACAACTCGACCCCGCTGATGACTTCAACGTCTACCTCGGCCCCGGCCACCAGCGCCGCGTCGATGCCGTCGATGTTGTCGTGATCGGCCAGCGCCACCGCCGCCAGTCCCGCCCGCGCCGCCATGCTCACCACCTCGTCCGGCGGAAAAACCCCGTCGGAGCACGTTGAATGGAGGTGTAAATCCACCAGTTTCCGGGTCATGAAAAATCCTTTCAAAATCGCCCTCTCGCCCGCTCCTTGCCGCTAAATCGCGTAGGATGCGGTGAATGCAATGAACCGCATCACTTCGTCCGATGCGGTTCGCCACGCTCACCGCATCCTACAAAATATCCCCAAATTACCGCTTCTTCACCCGAAAGCCCGCCTTTTCCCAGGCGTTGCGGTCATCGGCGGCGGCGGGTTTCTTTTTTTCCACCGGCTTGGCCGCTTTGGTGATTCCGGTCCCTTCCAGCGCTTCCTTGATCGACAGGGAAATGCGCTTGCGGGGGACGTCGACGGCGAGGACTTTGACGCGGACGATTTCGCCGACTTTGACCGCTTCGTTGGGGTCCTTGATGAACCGGTCGGAGAGGTGGCTGACGTGAACCAGGCCGTCCTGATGGACGCCGATGTCGACGAAAGCACCGAAGGCGGCGACGTTGGTGACCGTTCCCGGCAACACCATCCCTTCTTGTAGATCGGATATTTCCTGCACGTCGTCGCGGAAAGCCACCGCCTCGAAAGCGGCGCGGGGGTCGCGCCCGGGCTTTTTCAGTTCTTCGAGAATGTCCCGCAAGGTCGGCAGGCCGACCGTCTCGCTGACGTAGCGTTTGAGGTCGACTTTGCCGGAAAGGGCCGGGTCGCTCGCCAGTTGAGCCAGGGAAACGCCGAGGTCGGCGGCCATGGTTGCGACCAGCTTGTAGTTCTCGGGATGGACGGCGGTGTTGTCGAGGGGATGGGCGCCGCCGCGAATACGCAGAAAGCCGGCGGCCTGCTCAAAGGCCTTGGCGCCGAAGCGCGGCACCTTGAGCAGCCCCTTGCGGTCGGCGAAGGAACCCTGCTCGTCGCGATGGCGGACGATCGCCTTGGCCAGCGACTCGCCGATGCCGGAGACGTAGGCAAGGAGCGCCCAGGAAGCGGTATTGAGATCGACGCCGACATAGTTGACGCAACTTTCGACGGTGGCGTCGAGGGCTTTTTTCAGGGCGCTCTGGCTGACGTCGTGCTGGTACTGGCCGACGCCGATGCTCTTGGCGTCGATCTTGACCAGCTCGGCCAGGGGATCTTGCAGGCGGCGGGCGATGGAAATGGCGCCACGAATGGTCAGGTCGAGGTCGGGAAACTCCTCGCGGGCGATGTCCGAGGCCGAATAGACGCTGGCCCCGGCCTCGTTGACCACCACCGTGGTCACATGCAGCCCCGCCTCTTTCAAGGTGTCGCGGATAAAGCGATCCATCTCGCGACTGCCGGTGCCGTTGCCGATGGCGACCATCTCAATAGCGTGGGCCTGCACCATCCGCAGCAGATCCTTTTTCGCCTGCGGCACCCGGGATTCGCCGGTGTGGGGGTAGATGGTGACATGTTCGAGAAACTTGCCGGTGCCGTCCACCACCGCCAGCTTCGAGCCGGTGCGCATCCCCGGATCGACGCCGAGCACCCGCTTGCCCCCGGCCGGCGGCAGCAGCAGCAGATTCTTGAGGTTCTGAGCGAAAACCTCGATGGCCGCCTCGTCGGCCTTCTTCTTCGCCTCCAGCCGCAATTCGACCTCGATGGAAGGCGCGATCAGCCGCCGGTAGGCGTCCTCGGCCACCGCCTCCAGCAGCGGCCGGAAGATGCTCGCCCCTTTCAGCAACCGAGCCTTGAGCCGCAACAGGATTTCCGCCTCAGGAGCGGTAATCGACAGGCGCAGCACCTCTTCCTTCTCGCCCCGACGCATGGCCAGCATCCGGTGCGAGGGGATGACTTTCAGCGGCTCCTGATAATCATAGTACATCTCGAACTTGGTCACCGCTTTGGCCTGCTCGGCGGCCACCAGCGAGCAGAAAATCCCCTGCTCCCAGGTCAACTGGCGCACCAGGGCGCGGGCGTCGGCATCCTCGCTCAGCCCCTCGGCGAGGATATGTCCGGCCCCGGCCAGGGCGGCGGCGGCATCGGGCACCTCTTTTTCCGGATCGACGAAGGGTGCGGCGGCCTCCTCGGGGGTGCCGCATTGCAACTGCTGGGCGGCGATCAGCGCGGCCAGCGGCTCCAAACCCCGCTCGCGGGCGATGGTCGCCTTGGTGCGGCGCTTCGGTTTGTAGGGCAGATAGAGATCTTCCAGCTCGGTCTTCTGCCGGGTCGCCTCGATGCGGCCTTTCAATTCCGGCGTCAGCTTGCCTAGCTCTTCGATGGTCTTGAGGACCGTGACCTTGCGTTCCTCCAGCTCGCCGAAATAGGCCAGCCGCTCTTCCAGAGAGCGAATCTGCACCTCGTCGAGTTCGCCGGTGCGTTCCTTACGGTAACGGGCGATAAAGGGGACGGTCGCCCCCTCGCGCAGAAGTTCGACGGTGTTGTCAACCTGGGGAAATTTAAGACCGGATTCCTCGACCAGATAGCCGAGTACCCGGGAAAGCTGCTGGGGAGTCAATGCCATGGGTGGTTCCTTTTTGTGGAGATGAGATAAAAACCGGCCTCGCGCCCGCTCCTTGCAGTCGGATCGCGTAGGATGCGGTGAATGCAATGAACCGCATCATTTCATCCGACGCGGTTCGCTGCGCTCACCGCATCCTACAAGACTCCGTGTACTCTGCGAGCTCAAGAGAGCGAAGCGAACGGGCGCGAGGCCGACTCTGATTTTCAAAGGGGCGGGATTGTAGCATGGGGGCAAGAGGAAGAGAAGCCCGTTCGCCGGGCGGCGGTTTCTGTGGGACGGAGCAGACCGACCGCGCTAGATTTATTCTTGGCATAGGTGCAACGAAGGAGGTGTTTGCGAACCTTTCCGCATGAATGTTGCCTGTTTTAAATATTGCTGGATTGTTACAAATACAAGGTATATATATTTTAAACACGATAATTTGGAACAAGAGGCGGCATTATGAATCTCACGGCGGAACAGAGAATCCTTGATCTTTTCGGCAAACAAAGCGTGGTTCGCTCCCGCGACCTGGAACAGTACGAGATTTCTCGCATGGAGATCAGTCGGCTTTGTAAGCGGGGAGTGGTCCAGCGAGTCGGGCGTGGTCTCTATCGGCTAACAACCGCAGGGATCACGGAACATCAGACTCTGGCCGAAGTTGGCAAAGCAATACCTCACGGCGTCGTCTGCCTCCTTTCCGCACTACGCTTTCATGATCTGACAACCCAAGCGCCATTCGAGGTCTGGATGGCAATTGACGTCAAAGCTCATCTTCCAAAAACCAGTCTGCCGATAAAGTTTGTCCGATTTTCCGGCCCCTCGCTCAGGGAAGGGCTGGAAGTACACCAGGTGGAAGGGGTGGAGATAAAGGTTTACTGCCTGGCCAAGACTGTTGCCGATTGTTTCAAGTACCGCCACAAGATCGGGCTTGATGTCGCGCTTGAGGCACTGCGTGAAAGCTGCAAAAGTGGTCGTTGTACAATAGATGATCTCTGGCGTTATGCGAAGGTCTGTCGGGTAAGCAACGTCATGAGGCCGTATCTGGAGGCACTGTCCCTATGACTCGGCAACATAGGCCCAATATCGCGGCATCGGTTCGCCAGCGTCTGCTTGACCAAGCCAGATCGAAACGGATCGATTTCAACCTCCTTCTTACCCGGTACGGCCTGGAAAGATTTCTGTACCGGCTGGGGTGCTCCGAATACCGGGAACGCTTCATCCTCAAGGGAGCAATGCTCTTCCCTCTATGGGGTGTTGTCAGTTACCGTTCGACACGGGATGTCGATTTGCTTGGTTACGGAGAAAGCGAGCTGGCCGCGCTGGTTGAAGTGTTTCGCAGGATTAGCCGGACAGAAGTGGCGGATGACGGCGTGATCTTTGACCCGGCAAGTGTCCAGGCGGAAGACATCAGGGATCAAATGGAGTATGCCGGCACAAGAATCAAGCTCAACGCGGACCTTGCCGGTGCTCGAATTCATCTGCAGGTTGATATCGGTTTCGGCGATGTGGTCACACCGGCCGCGGCTACTGCCGATTATCCCACCGTGCTCGATCAGCCGGCTCCACATATACGTGTGTATCCACGCGAAACGGTCGTTGCAGAAAAATTCCAGGCGATGGTTCACTTGGGCATTGCCAACAGCCGCATGAAAGACTTCCATGATCTGTGGGTTCTCGGAAGCCAGTTCGATTTCGACGGAGCAACACTGACAGCCGCGCTTGTCCGAACCTTTGAGCGAAGAAACACGCCCTTGCCGAACACGGTCCCATTGGCTCTGACCCCTGAATTCTTCCTTGACGACCGAAAGATCAGGCAGTGGAAAGCATTTCTCAATCGGGCGGGGTTGGAGATAAAGCCTGAGTTGTCTGAGGTTGCGGCATTTATTGCCGGGTTTGTCATGCCCTTGATAGATAGCGGTTCTCATCGGGGAGCACCCGATGGGGCATGGTGGCAAGCAGGTGGCCCATGGCAGGCGGGCCTCGCGCCCACTCGCCATGCGCTCATTTGAGCATGAAGGGAATACAGAAAAGCTGGTGAGGGCGGGCGCGAGGCCGACTCTGATTTTCAAAGGGGCGGGATTGTAGCATGGGGGCAAGAGGAAGAGAAGCCCGTTCGCCGAAAGGCGGTTTATACGGTTGACGATCCGAAACGCCTGCGCTAGATTGGCGAAGTTTCATTTGCGCCCACTTGCCGGAGAGTATCAGACAAGAAAAACAGTTGAACACCTGAAACCCTATTTCGAGGGTGTTCTGCAGCTACCAAAAGGAATATTAAAATGAAGTCTCTTTTCTCAACATTGCTCATCTTGCTCACAACAGGTTGTAATGCAAACCTTGCCCAAATCAACAATTCATTAGAAGGCGTGAATCATGTTTTTGCCGGAAACATGGCTATTTCAAACATAAATCAAGCACAAGAAATAGATATTATGCCCATGTCGAATGCAGAAGATGAAAACTTAAGAGTTGCATTAAATGAAGCAAAGAACAACATTTACGGATTCTTGACAACAAATTCATGCATTAAAAGTCATAACGGCAGTATGTTAAATAAATATGCAGCACCTGGTAAAGTCTTCCCTAGTCACAACTACACAAAAGCACCTATACCAACCACAAAGTACCATGACAAAAATTCTTGCATGAAAATAAGAGACATAAGTTCCATAAAAATGCCCGCGAAAAACGCTTTATCTTTCGAAGTTGTATACATCTCAGAAACAAGCGGAGAATCGGTGAAATTTGATCATGAGTTAGTGAGGAAAGCCGATTCACAATGGTTATTTACTAAATAACAACATCTATTTGTCAATAAAACTAGGGGAACGGCTTCGAGAATAAAGGCCAGAAGCGGGTAGAGTAGAGGGCAGGTTTACACAACTTTAGACTCGGCTTATCCGTTTCCGTCCCTTTCGTCCGACGGTGTCTAAATGGCCTTGCCGTGGCTGTTTGGACCAGCCCTCCCTCATCAAACCGTGCGTGCGGTTTTCCCGCACACGGCTTTCCGATGTTCT